>CAZQFI010000346.1:0-6984 GCA_964592545.1 uncultured Geobacteraceae bacterium | reverse complement strand
ACCTGGAGTATTTTTAAAGGGGCAATCACCGATTCTATCGCAGCGGGTGGCCCGGGTGCCTTTAACTGGGATGCCTCCAGTGTTAACGACCCTTATGCGGTTGCCTGTCTCGCTTTTGCCGCCGCAATGATTCTTGCCGGTAAATGTCAGGATAAATTCGGACCCAAAGTGACCTGCGCTATCGGCGGGTTGCTGGTCGGTGCCGGTTTTGTCTGGATTTCCCAGACCACCAACTACTGGGCCTGGGTTGTCGGTTTTGGTGTCATGGCGGGAACCGGGATCGGGTTCGGCTATTCGGCTGCGACACCCCCGGCTCTGAAATGGTTTTCTCCGGCCAAGACCGGTCTGATTGCCGGAATCGTCGTTTCGGGATTTGGTCTTGCGTCGGTTTACATCGCTCCGCTGGCAAAGCATCTGCTTGAGACTGTCGGCCTGCAGGGGGCGATGATGTACTTCGGTATCGCTTTTGCTGTCGTCGTCACCGGACTGGGGATGTTGATTTCCAATCCGCCGGAAGGTTTTGTGGCCGATCCGAACGCCAAGCAGGATACCGCTAAAAAGGTTGCTGCTGTTCCCGATCTTAAACCTTCCCAGTTGCTCACCAACGCCCGTTTCTACACCCTGTGGTTGTGCTTCTTCATCGGTTCGGGTGCCGGTCTGATGGTGATTGGCAGCGCAAAGGGGCTGGCAAAAGCATCGATGGGCGAGATGGCCTTCCTGGTTGTTGTCATCATGTCGGTTGGTAACGCTGCCGGACGTCTGATTGCCGGGGTTGTTTCTGACAAAATCGGTCGGGCAACAACCCTCTGCATTATGCTGGCTTTCCAGGCAGCCCTGATGTTTGCCGCAATTCCGGTTCTCGGTAGCGATGGCAGCAGCCCGATTCTGGTTGCTCTGCTGGTCACCGCGATGGTCTTCAACTACGGAACCAACCTGTCCCTGTTCCCGTCGTTTGCCAAAGACAGCTGGGGAATGAAGCACTTCGGAATGAACTACGGACTGCTCTTCTCTGCCTGGGGCGTCGGTGCCTTTGTTCTGGTCCGGGTTTCTGAGATGCTCAAGGTGAAAACCGGCAGCATGGATTCCTCCTTTATCGTCGCCGGTATCCTGTTGCTGGTCGGTGCCATGATGGCGCTGTCGCTGCGCAAGCAGAAAGCTCCCGCAACGGTTACCGAGACCGAAGAGGTCTTTGTCGACGAAGAAGATCTGGTTCTGCAGGACGCCAGAGATTAATCTGCACCCCATTTGTTCGTCACTGCCGGGTTCTGTTTTTGGACGGAGCCCGGCAGATTTCCTAACTCAGGAGAATCGCCATGTCCGCAGTTGCCAATCACGTTGTTCATCAGGATAACTTGCCCAGCATCGGGTTGCTTGCCCTTGCTGTGACTCTTGCGGCCTATATCTTGAAACTGAGCAATTACTACCAGCCTCCGGTGTGTGTCACAGGGGCGATTCTGCTGTTTGGTGGGGGATTACAGCTGTTCCTTGGTGTCTGGAGCCACAAGCAGGGGCGGACCCGCTCCGCGTGTGCGCTGCTGCCCCTCGGGATCTTCTGGCTCTCTCTGATCAGCTACGAAATTTTTCCGACGATTGGACTGGGAGCGCAACCCGATCCGGTCACGATGTTCTCATTCCTCAGCCTGTGGGGATTATTTCTTGCGGTGCTGTTTCTCGGCAGTTTTCGTCAGAGTGTCGCTATTCAGGCCCTCTACGGGTTTATGATGTTCTCCTTTGTTGCGCTGGGGATGGATCATCTGCGTGACGACAATATTTTTCTGCTGATTGGCTGCGGAACGGGAATTGCCGCATCGCTGATCGCCCTCTACATTGCTTTGGCCGAAAATTTGAATCATCTGTTTGGACGGACACTGCTGCCGTTGGGCAAGTGGTCGTGCTTTGAAGCAGAGGGCGACGCCGCAGAATAAACTTGAAAAAATGGCGCTCGGCCGCTAATTTCGCTAGTTAGATACGATTTTATACTTTTTGACGGGTTATAGGGAACGATGAATCTGAGTCGACAGATGACATTCCTGGGGTTGGCTGCTCTGGCTTATTATGCCGTTTTACTGGCGGCAGGAGTCCTGGGGACGGAGGTGATGCCGCAATTTATTGTGACTGCGGTGATCTTCCTTTCGTCGGGACGGTTGATGCGGGGTGCTCGCAGACAAACTGTCCGTGATGACGATGCCGAGTCGAAAAAGAAACCTCACGTCGAGCCTAACTGGGCGCTCTGGACGCAGCTCCTCAACTGGGGAATGACTCTGGTTATCCTCTCCGTTCTGGCTTTATGGGTGATGAAACCGGTCGGGATGCCGTTCCTTGAATTTATCCAGATGAAGTTCTTTTTGGGGTATGTGGATCACGAAGCCAGCTGGAATTTCATTTTTGAAGTTCCCCCGCCATAATGGTGCGGCGATCTGTGTCACCCCTACAGAATATCCTGCTTCCGTAACCGGTATTTCTTCATTTTCCGGTAAATTGTCGCCATATTCATGTTGGCTTTTTTTGCCGCCTCTTCGACGTTCCCACCAACCGAACTGATCAACTGCCGCAGGTAGTCAATTTCAAACCGGGCCAGGGCGTGGTTGTAATCGTCATCATCCATCGGGGTTTCGTCTGTTTCGATAAACTGCGACAGCGTTGCCAGACTGATCTGTTCTTCTGTCTCGATGGTCATACACGCTTCGATAACGTTCTTCAACTGGCGGATATTACCCGGCCAGGCGTATTCGCTGGCGGCCTGTTGTGCCTCGGTTGAAAATCCCCTGATCGCTGTTTTGAACTTTTTGTTCTGCTCGCTGATAAAGTGGGCTGCCAGCAGTGCGATATCCTGACGGCGCTGGCGTAGCGGTGGCAGGTGGAGGTTGATGACATTGAGCCGGTAGAAGAGATCTTCCCGGAAGGTCCCATTTTCGACCTCTTTTTCGAGATCGGAGTTGGTTGCCGAAATCAGCCGGACATCGACCCGCGTCGGGGTGGTGTCGCCGACACGGTGAAACTCCTGCTCCTGCAAAAAGCGCAGCAGGGTTTTCTGAACGGTGAGGGGGAGGTTGCCGATCTCATCGAGGAACAGTGTTCCACCGTCGGCGGCCTTGAGGAGACCGTCTTTATCGCTGTCAGCGCCGGTAAATGCCCCTTTCTTATGACCGAACAGCTCACTTTCGAGAACCGAATCGGGAATCGCCCCACAGTTGATAGCGACAAATGCCTTGTCTTTGCGGGGTGAATTGTAGTGGATCGCCTGGGCAATGAGTTCCTTGCCGGTTCCCGATTCGCCGGTGATCAGTGCGGAGGTATCGCGTACCGCGACTTTTTCGACCTTGTCGAGCAGCTGCTGGAGGGTTGTCGACGCACCGATGATGTTGTCAAAGTTGAATTTTCCGGCAAGCTCTTCGCGAAGTTGCTGGTTCTCCGATTTTAGCTGATTGAGACTCAGGGCGTTGCGGACCCGGTGGAGGAGCTCATCGGGTTCAAACGGCTTGGTCAACATATCGTAGGCACCGCGGCGCAGAGCCTGAATCGACATTTCGACGGTTGCAAAAGCGGTGATCATGATAACCGGGATATCGGGCTCAGCGGCCTTGATCCGCTGCAATACTTCCAGCCCGTCAATCCCCGGCATTTTGATGTCGCTGATCACCAGATCCCAGATTCCGGGGCGGAACAGCTCGACCGCTTCAAGGGGATCGACGAAAGTTCGGACGGCGTGCCCTTCATCCATCAACACGGCAGCCATCATGCGGCAGAGCCCCTCTTCGTTATCGATAACCATAATTTTTTTAGCGGACATTTGAGGTGATCCTTTGACTTAATACTCCTCGCGAACCAGTGGCAGGAGGATAATAACCGTTGTCCCCCGACCCGGTTCCGATTCGATCGTTATTTCACCACGGTGCATTTCGATGATCTGTTTGGTAATCGCCAGTCCCAGACCGGTCCCGCGGGCCTTGGTGGTGAAGAACGGCTCAAAGATTTTTTCCAGGTTTTCTGCCGAGATTCCTTCACCGTTGTCACCGAATTCTATCCGTAACCAGGTATGGTTTTCAATCTTTGCGCTGACCCTGATTTCACTGTCCTGGGGTGATGCCGCACCGGCATTCAGCAGCAGATTGATGACAACCTGGCGCAGTTGGTCGCCATCCGCCTCGATCAAGGGGATGTCGTCCGCGAGTTCCTGCCTGATTGTGACGTGATAGAGGTCGGTATGATTACTGGCAAAATCGATAATCTGCTGCAGTAATTGCGGAATATCGGTTTGCTCCAGGACCGGTTTCGGTGTCCGTGAGTAGCTCAAAAGATCCTGAACAATTTTTTTACAGCGTTTGCTCTCACGTTTGATCTCGTGAATAAAGGTGAAGTTGGGGTCGTCCTCGGGAATCTTCTTCTCAAGGTACCCGGCGTAGCCGAGGATCACTCCCAGCGGATTGTTAATTTCGTGGGCGACGCCCGATGACAGCACTCCGAGGGATGCCATTTTCCCCTGTTGTGCCAATGCCGATTCAAGCTCTTTGTTCTTCTGCAGCATTTTGGTCATCCGGTTGAAGGCAGCGGCCAGTTCCCCCAGCTCATCGCGGCTCTCGACGGGCATCTGCTCATCGAGACGCCCCTGCTTCACCCGGCGGATGACGGTCATCATCCGGGCAATGGGATCGGTGAGGATTTTTGATGCCAGCAGCACCAGCAGCGTGGCGATCAGTCCAACGACCAGCGGCCACAGCAGGACATGGGTGGTGATCCGCCACTTCAGATCGTTGGCGGGCTGATAAAATTCATCTTCGTAGCTGCCGACGGCGACAATCCAGTCCCACGGTTTGTAGTAGCGGTAGCGGACAATTTTCATCCGGGCTTTTTTATCGCCCGTATTTTTCCACGGATAGCGGATCCAGCCATCCTTGTTCCGGATCATTTCGGCGATAAATTTTCGACCGTTGCTGTCCTGCGCATTGATCAGATTTTTTCCTTCAGACGTGGGGTGGATCTGCATTACCCCATCGCGTGACATGCAGTAGATATAACCGGTCTGGCCGACCTTTTTATTTTTTATCTGGCGGGCCAGTGTTTGCAGCGAGTTTCTTTCAAACTCCGGGTCGTCATAGGTCTCATCAAGATAGCCACCGGCGGCGACAATCCAGTCCCATTTCGGGCAGTAGAGAAAAGCGACAATCTTATTGCGGGGAGTTTTATCGCCCAGCTTCGCGTTACGCCACGGGTAGATGGTGTAAAGAACTTCTCCCGGTTTTGATTTCAGGGCGCGTTCAACCAGTTCGCGAATGAAGAAACGACCGTTGTGGTCCTGAGCAGAGATAATGTTCTCTTTCTCTCTGGCCGGGTGGGCGGTCAGAACCCCTTTGCTGGTCAGGGCGAACAGATAGCCGCTGCTGCCGATGCTGACTTCCCTGAAAGTGTTCCGGGCGGCCTGCATGGCGGCTTGTTTGTCGATAAGACCTCTGGCGACCTGACGCTGCTGTTCGTTAATAACGGTGTGGGCCAGATCAACGAGGGTCTTCATCTCCTCCCGCACGATCTTTTTTTTATCCTGGCGGTAGACTTCAAACTGGCGGTGGTGACCATCGAGCAGGTCGAGGGTGAAGCTCGCCATGTGGTCGAGATCGGTCTTGCTTGCTTCGGTCAGCCCTTCATACGCCTGATTGGTCGCAATGTAGCCGATCAGGGCGCCGATGAAAAAAATTGGCAACACCACCAGCGGCAGGATGATGACAATCATCTTCCAGCGGATCTTCAGATTGCGAAAAAAGGGTAGGGTCGAATGCTTCATCGTTTTCTTCGGCTAAAAGTCGCAAAACATGTAGAATTTATATCACGAAGTCGAGGTCAGTGTCAGCGACTTCCTGCTGTCAGGTGGTGCCGCTGAACGGTTTTGGCGTTTTCTCCTTGACTTCCATGCGACCAATGTCTAATGTCGACATTCGACAAGATGTGGAGACAGGGAAACGACATGCCAATCATAAAAAAAACCTATAAAGATCAAGTTGTTGATTATGTTTATCAGCTGCTTCTCAATAATGAGCTCAATCCCGGCGATCAGTTGAAAGAGACGATGCTTGCTGAACAGATGGGCATCAGTCGGGCTCCGATTCGCGAAGCGATGAAGGAACTGATCATGAATGGTCTGGTCGACTATCGACCTCAGGTGGGGAACTTTATCCCGGTTTTTTCACCCAAACAGATTGTTGACAGCTATACAACGCGCGGGGTTCTCGAAGGTTTTGCGGTCATGGAATGCTGTGATCAGTTTACTCCGGAAGATATTGAGAAACTTGAGAGTCTGGTTGCGCAGATGGAATCTCACGCTGCGAAAAAAAATCGCAAAATGGTGATTGAGGTGGGGGGGGAATTTCACGATCTTCTGATCAGTAAGAACAATAATGTGCAACTTCTCGAATACACCGATCGGCTCAGCCTCAAGTTGCATATTCTGTTTTTTAAATACTGGGGGCGGCTTTACAGCCCGGCTGAAATCGGTCGGCGTCATCGCGAAATTGTGAAGGGTGTTAAATCAAAGGATCCGGATCTGATTGAAAAAGTGATCCGGCAGCACTATGTCGAAACAGGGTCGAAAATAGCGGCTCTCTAATTATTTAATCGGTGTTCCACAGCGGAACAATAGCGCAAACAGGCAGAGCCTGAAGATGGAGGAAGTTATGGCTGAAGAATGGGTTGAGCAGATGCAGAATCAGGTGGATACCCTTGAAAAATTGGAAAAATATATCAATGTGTCTGACGATGAAAGGGAAGCGATTACCACCCTGAAAACCAAATGGGGCACAACACCCTATTTTGCATCATTGATGGATAAGGATGATCCCAGCTGTCCGATCCGCATGCAGGTTCTCCCCTCGATGAAGGAGAAAGTCAACGAGTTCGGGATGGACAACTATCTGGTGTGGAAAGAAAACCGCGCGACCGAAGAAGTCCGCCCCGACAGTATTGCCCGTCAATACAAAGACCGGGTCGCCTTTACCG
>CAZQFI010000345.1:0-2134 GCA_964592545.1 uncultured Geobacteraceae bacterium | reverse complement strand
TTTACCGGCTGTTTGAGAATCTTTGCCAGCTCGTCATAGGCATAAATATCTGTCGGGTCGGCAAGACCGACCAGCAGGGAGTGCTCCTCCTGATCGAGAACAATGGCGCGAAATCTGCGTGCTGCTGTTTCCGGCAGCAATCGCACGACGTCCGGTTTGTAGTTATAGTGTTTCAGATCAATAAACGGGATATTCAGCTGTGTCGCGAGAAATTCGTGAAACTGGTGGGAAGTCACCAGTCCCATCTCGATCAAGGTGTTCCCCAGTTTACTCCCGGTTTTTTTCTGTTGTGCCAAGGCACTGATCAGCTGATCATTGCTGATGACACCATTCTTGACCAGCAAATCGCCGATGCGGATCTTGCGCCGAGGTTCGGTCACTGTCTCAGAACCCATCAATTACTCCTCAATATCAACACCATCTACAAAACCTGCAGACGGTTATGAATGTAATCCTGTAAATCTGGTCTTAACCCCGGCAGAACCAGTGCCCGCTGATAAGCGTCACGCGCAGCAGCAGAATGGTCAGTCTGATCCAGAGATATTGCCAGTCCCATCCACCAGAGAGCCGCCTGCGGACGAACCTGAACCAACTGGGAATAAAGCAGTCGGGCATCATCAAAGCGGCCGGCCTCCTGGAATAACGCCGCCAGTAACGCATGGAATTCCAGATCTTCGGCAATCCCGGGACGCGGCTGAGCTTCAAGCAACTCAATTGCTTCACTCAGGCGCTGATCCTTGAGCAACTGCCGGGCAAATATTTTGCGCAAAGCAAAATCCCCGGGGGTCAGAGAGAGACCGTCCCGAAGCAGTTCTTCTGACCGCTCAAATTCTGCCTGTTGCTGATATAACTGGATAAGTTTCAGACGGGCGTCCAGCAACTCAGGATTGATGGACAGTGCCCGCTTAAAATCGGCTTCAGCAGCGACCCAATGTCCACCCTGAAGCTGCTTCAACCCGGCACGGTAAGCCCTTTGATCGGGGGCGATCTTATTCCGGTTTTTTCTGACTTTAGCGGGCGGGATTTCGACAGTTTCAACGACAGGAGTCGGTTGCGGTTTGGGAACAACAGGCTTATGAACATCCTGTTTCTTCACCCTGGTGGCAACAGTCTCTATCTCGATCAGTAACTGACAACCCGGTTCCGGACCATTGAACAGCTGATGGCTTTTCAACCGGGACTGTTTGTCCAGATCAACCAGAAGCCGCAGCGTTTGCTGCTGCGGAATCAGACTGATTTGTCTGAAATTCTTTGGCAGCGCTGGAATTTCAAATTTTTCACCGACCTGAGCCTGATCAAAAGTCATCTCCAGCTGAGTATCACCCTCTTTTTGGAGCAGTCGATATTCGGGCAGACGACTGAAATTCAATATCAGCGCCGCGCCACCCTTTTTCTCCGCCACCTCCAGGCTGAGAAGATCAACGGTTTCGGGATCGGCAACAACCGGAGGAACCTTCTGCGCGACAACCGTTTCAATCGTTTCAACCGTTTCAACCGCGGTAACCTGCGGCTCAACTGCAACGGGGTGAGTTTCAGTTTTGACAACTGCCGGCTCTGCCGCAGGCTGAGGAGAAACAGCAGACGACACAGGCTGGGCAACCGAAACATTTTGGGAAACAAAGGTCACTCCACCCCAAACAAGAACCGCCATCAAAACGAGTCCGGCGATAATCAAAAAAGGTCGGGACGATTTTTTTCTAACAGCAACGACAGACGTCTCAGGGGCAGCAGAGCACTGTTCATTATCCGACGTCCTCTTTTCGAGATTACGCAGCATTTCATTGATCAGACTCATTGCCACCCTCCACAAATCAGCAGAGTGACCCCGGCAACAACCATAACCATGCCGATTTCAAGAAAATAGGGTGGCAACCATTTTTTCTGTGCTGATTTCAACCCGCTGGTATCTCTTATTGCGGCCAGAAGTGTTTTCCGATCTATCCGCTGAATTCCTTCACCGTATGCCACCATCAACGCTTTATGTGCCAGCAGATTAATCAAGCGGGGAATACCACCGCTCGCTTTGTGCAACACCTTGACAGCATCAGCAGTAAAAAGATGTTGTCCCTGCCAACCGGCAACCCCGAGACGATGTTCAAGATAGGCTGTCAACTCCTCACGATCCAGAGGGGTC
>CAZQFI010000344.1:0-1520 GCA_964592545.1 uncultured Geobacteraceae bacterium | reverse complement strand
TGGACAAGAAGATTACGCACGAACTGCTGGGTTATATGAATGGTGACCTGACAAATACCCGAAATATTATTTCGCTGATGTTTATTACTCGCAGCATTGAGCGGATTGCCGATTATGCGACCAATATTGCCGAGATGATCCATTTTATGGTGACGGGTGAAATCATCAAACACCGTCTGGCGGCATCGTTCAATCATCCTGATGGAGTTTCACGTGGCTAAAATCTTGCTGATAGAGGACGAAGCGGCTCTGCAGGAAATTATCATTTTTAACGTTGAGAATGATAACCATACGATTGTCGCGTCAGACAACGCGAATGATGCCTTGATGATCCTCGAAGATTTTCTTCCCGATTTGATCTTGCTCGATATTATGCTGCCGGGTCTGAAGGGGGATCAGTTTTTGGCTTTGATTCGGGAAAATTCCCGATATGCCAATATCCCGGTGATCATTATTTCAGCAAAAAACAGTGAAAACGATATTGTTCAGTTTCTTGATGCCGGTGCAGATGATTATCTGACAAAACCCTTTGGGATGAAGGTTCTTCTCGCACGAATCAAAGCGGTTTTAAAACGGGCACGGCGCGTTGAAGCCGGGACTCTGATTCATTACGCTGCGATTACTGTTGATGAAGCAAAACATAAGGTCTTTGTCTCAGGTCGGGAGATTGTCCTGACGCATAAGGAGTTTGAACTGCTGCTGTTGTTGATCAACCATCCCTGCCGCGTTTTTACCCGAAATCAGCTGCTGACAACGATCTGGGGTTACGATGCTGACGTTTATTCCCGGACGATCGACTCCCATATCTCCACCTTACGCAAGAAACTTGGCAGTGCCGGACAGATTATCAAATCGATCCCCAAAATCGGCTACAAGGCTGAAGAATAATGCGTTCTTTTGTTAAAGTCTTTCTGGTTCTGTTCGTTCCCATCTGTATCGCCCTTGTTCTCACTTTTTACCTGACCCACAGCATGATGCTGAAAAATGCCCGGCGCGAACTGTTGCAGGAAATGGAGAACAAGTGGGTTATTCTGGCGTTGCAGAGCCGTGATTTGACGGCACCCTCACCGCAGAGTCACGACCGTCTCGCCGAGATGACCCGTCGGACTTCGTTGCGGATAACGGTTGTCGATTTTGCGGGGAGAGTCCTGACCGATTCACTGGTTCCGTACGATCAGGTTCCGGCAATGGAGAACCACAAGGAGCGCCCCGAGATCAAAGCGGCTATCTATTCCGGTGAAGGTTTTTCGACGCGTTACAGCGCCACAACAAAAATGTCGATGCTGTATTATGCTCGCCGGCTATCTGAGGACCGGGTATTGCGTCTCGCCTATCCGGCGACTTATGTTGAGTCGCTCCAGCAGCGTTTTACCGAACAGGTGATCTGGGCCTTTGTCTGTCTGGGAGGGGTCATTTTTGTCCTTGCCCTTTACCTCGCCCGCCGAGTGTCGCTGCCGGTGCAGAAGCTCAACTATATTGCCGATTCGATCGAAGCGGGTCAAACGCCCCTTCATTTTCCC
>CAZQFI010000343.1:0-7577 GCA_964592545.1 uncultured Geobacteraceae bacterium | reverse complement strand
CTGGTGGTACCCGCTGTTCCCTGTCGTGACCGTGGCGATCTCGTCGACAATATCCATCCCCGCAACAACTTTTCCAAAAACTGCATAACCTTACCCGTTGGCCGTTTTGTTCTGATGGTTGAGAAAATCGTTGTCGGCAAGGTTGATAAAAAATTGGCTGCTGGCGCTGTCAACAACCTGAGTCCGCGCCATAGCAAGGGTTCCACGTGAATTTTTCAATCCGTTATCGGCCTCATTTTTGATTTCTTCCCGGGTCTTTTTCTGAGCCATTTCGGGGGTGAAACCGCCGCCCTGGATCATGAAACCGGGGATGACCCGGTGAAAAATAGTTTGCTCATAAAAGCCGTCGCGGACGTAATCGAGAAAATTTTTGCTGCTGATCGGGGCTTTTTCCATCTCGAGTTCAATCGTGATCGTTCCCCTGTTTGTTTCCATTTTTACAATCGACTGTGCTTCCATGTTGAGCTCCTTCATTGTTGTGCCGCTAATGGTTGAAATATGAATGGGACAATATTTGTTGAGGATGTTGTCGTCTGTTTTCCTGCGAGGCCGGAGCCGAGACGAGAGCATTTGAGGCCATATATTGCCGCGATATGACCGAAAATTACAAGGAGATTTTAGCTGGTCGGCAGAATGTGTCGGCGGATGGGATCAGCTGAGAGTTGTCCCCACCTTGAGGAGTTCCATGAACTGATCATTGGGTACCGGTTTGCTGAACAGATAGCCCTGATAGAGGGGACACCCTTTTTTTTCAAGAAAATCGAGTTCAAAGCGGGTTTCGACCCCTTCGGCAATAACTCTGAGGCCAAGGTGGTTTGCCATCGAGATGATCGTATCGACGATCGCTGCATCATTGCGGTCAGTTTCAATATCCCGGACAAACGACTGGTCAATTTTTAAGATATCCAATGGCATTTTCTGCAAATATGCCAGAGAGGAGTACCCCGTTCCAAAGTCATCAATTGATAACTCGATTCCCAGCTCTTTCAGAGCCTCCATTTTCTCAATGGTGTCTGAAATATTGTCGATAACCATCCCTTCTGTCAGTTCGAGACCCAGTCGGGCGGGGTCGGCACCGGTCTGTTCAAGGATCGTCTTGACCTGATTGACAAAATTGGGTTGCCTGAACTGTCTGGGACTGACATTAACGGCAAGGTGCTGGATCGACAGACCGTTATCAAGCCAGTTTTTTAAATGTTCACAAGCCGTTCTCAGAACCCACTCACCAATGGGCAGGATCAACCCGGTCGCCTCGGCGATGGGGATAAACGTTGCCGGTGAGATAAACCCTTTTTGTGGATGCTGCCAGCGTGCCAGCGTCTCCGCTCCAAGGATAACCCCCTGATTGTTGACCTGTGGCTGAAAGAAGAGAGACAGCTCCCCCCGATTCAATGCATGACGCAACTCTTTTTCGGTTGCCAACCGGGCATCCGCTGCCGCCTGCATGCTGGGGAGGAAGAATCTGATGGTATCCCGACCGTCATCTTTTGCCCGGTACATGGCTGTGTCGGCATAACGGAGGATATCATCACCGGTTTCCCGATTGCTCTTGTCGGATGGAAACATTGCGACACCGATACTCGGGGTGATGTGGAGTTCATGCCCGTCGATCAGGTATTTTTCCGCCAGCCGTATTTTGATATTTTCGGCTTTCTGCTGGGCGATTGCGGCCGCGTTTGCCGGATCATTTCCAAGATCGGAGAGGAGCATGACAAATTCGTCTCCCCCGAGTCGGGACACAGTATCTTCGGCCCGGAGATCGAGAACGAGTCGTCTGGAGACTTCCTTCAGTAATGCATCTCCGATGGGGTGCCCCAGTGAGTCGTTGATGTTTTTAAACCGATCAAGGTCAAGGAACAGCATCGCGCCAAAGTGTCCATAGCGGCGACTGCGGGAGATATTCTGCTCAAGGCGGTCAAGCAGTAGCCGCCGGTTGGGCAACTCTGTCAGGGCGTCATAAAAGGCCAGATGTTCGATTCTGGCTTCGGCCTGTTTGCGATCAGTGACATCGCGCAAGGTTGCGCAGATTTTATCTTCGACCTGGTTTTTCCCTGTCTGATAACTGGCATTCAGTGAGCAGGGGATCAGGGTGCCATTTTTGTCCTGGAGGTGGAGTTCATAGTCGAGAATTTTATTCTCGACCCGTAATTGGGAAAACAGTCGCTCCCGGTCGAGAAGGTTCGGGAAAATCTGGGTGATATTGGTGCTGAGGATTTCTTCCCGGGTGTATTGTGAAATGTGCGAAATCGATGGGCTGATTTCGGTGATTTCACCGTCAAGCTGCATCTCCAGATAGACGTCCTGAAGATTGTCAAAAATGACACGATACTTCTGTTCACTGTCTTTTAATTTTACATGTGATTGATTCAGATCTTTGATCGCTTTTTGCAGCGCCCGGGTTCTTTTGGTGACCTCATCTTCGAGGTGTTCCTGATAAACCCGGTTTTCAATAATGAGGCGGGAGCGTTCCATCGCCTGATTGATCGCGTGAAGGAGAACCGACATGTCCTGGATTGGTTTTAACAGATAATTCCAGGCACCCCGGTGGATTGCCTCGATGGCATCACCAATAATTCCGGTTCCGGAAACGACAATAATCGGCGTATCGGGAGATTCCTCCTTGATGGTTTTAATAACTTCAAGCCCGTCAATTTCCGGCATTCTCAGATCGCATAGAACCAGATCTGGTTTTTCCCGAAAGAAAATTTCCAGCCCCTCCTGACCATTTCGGGCTTCCAACACCTGATAATCGTAATCCTCCAAAAACATTCGAAAACTGTCACGAATATTTTCTTCGTCATCGATTGTCAGAATAACTGGATTTCTACGCTGTACCATTTATAACGACCTGTCTGTTTGCCAGTGGGGATCCGCTG
Source organism: uncultured Geobacteraceae bacterium (assembly GCA_964592545.1). Classification (GTDB taxonomy): domain Bacteria; phylum Desulfobacterota; class Desulfuromonadia; order Desulfuromonadales; family Geopsychrobacteraceae; genus Desulfuromusa. The sequence goes on along the minus strand of CAZQFI010000343.1, from coordinate 4,701 downwards.
TTTTGTGTCCAACCGCCGGATTTGAAATTTACTGTGATACACAAGCCTAATACTTATTATGCCTTCTGCAAGAATATTAGTCAAATTTAATATGATGATCGGCGATTATGTCGCCTGACGGTTTCACGGCTGAAAGCGGTATTCTTTATTTTTGCTGTTTGAATAAACAGGTTTATTAACGCGATAGTGCCCGAATGGTCTGCTCCGTCTCTTCCCTGAGGATTTCGTTTGCTTCTTCGGTCAGGTAAAATTTTTCCCGATACTCATCAGCGATAGTGCGGGGACAGGTGTCACCGTTGGAGCCGAAATGAAACTGGTAGCTCAACTGGTTTGCGACGTGTGCAGCAACAATGATCTCTTTATCAATCGGTGTTGATTGGGGTTGGTGGTGCCAGAGAATTGCATTTACAATAAAGTGTGGCAGGGTCCACCACTCCGCAAGAAAACTGCCAAGCTCGGCATGGTGAGTTCCGTAGACCTGCATCTCAGCCTCAGTTAAAGGAATTTGCCGACGCTTTGCCAGCTCAATGGCTTTTTCAAACTGGGCAGGGAAGAAACTCGCGGCAGCCAGTTTCCCCATATCGTGGAGGAGTCCTGCAACGAAAGCACGGTCATGTTGGGCGATATCCGTTGGTAGCAGTGATTTAATCAGCAGCCGTGAGATGACCGCTGTCGCCATTGAGTGCTTTTTAAATTTCCCGAAATCAAATCCTTTTACATCGGGCAGTTTCCCGGCGATCGTGCGATTGACAGACTCCGACAGGATAAGGTTTTCTACGATATCTGTCCCTAAAACAACGATCGCTTTTTTGATTGTGTCAACTTGAAAACGTTGTCCGAATAGGGCCGAATTTGCCCAGTGAAGCAGCGCACTGGAGATAGAGACATCCTGGCTGATGTAGTCGGCCATTTTTTCAATATCGATCTCATCCCCGACAATGCATGCACGAATGTTGGAGTAGCTTTCGGGGAGAGAGGGGAGCAGGGGGATTGAATTGATTAATATCTGGAATTCCCGGCTCCATTTTTTCTGTTGAGCGAGTTGACGCAAGGCACTCCGGATGATTTCCTTTAACTCCTGCTCAATCCATGGTTTGGGGATGATCTGCTGGACGTGCCCTTCTGCCAACGCTTTGACAACATCATCCTGTTGGGCATAGCCGGTCAGGAATATCCGTATGATTTCCGGGTAGAGCTCGCGAACTTGTGCAATGAAGCTGGTTCCGTTGTGGTCACCGATTTTAACGGCAGAGACAACCAGGTCGACCGATTCTTTTTTGAAGAGATCCAGTGCTGCGGGGACTGTTGTCTCGAAGTAACAATCCCACCCCTCGTCCGACAGGAGTTGCCGTAATGTCGCTAAAGCATTTTCATCTTCATCAACAAACAGTAATTTCGGGATTGTGCTCTCCATACAATGTTTCCTTCTATTTTCATTTGTCTTATGACTTATGCGAACGATAGAGGTGGCACCGCATCGCTGTAAATTTCTTTTGTCCCTCAGTTTGCCACAAATCTCCCCATTTGTTAATGGTTATTTATCTTTGCTCTGGTTGATTAATCGGTAATTAATTGTGCTCCTTGAGTTTGAAGTTTAAGGAGTTCACAGTTTTCATAGCAGATTTGTCGCAATTCCGGAGTGATACGTTCATCTACGGCAGCACTTTTCCAGAAAAAAATTGCGGCTTGCAGGGCTGTCGGAACCTCAGAGGCAACCTCATTTCGAATCGTTGTCGGGGTGAACAGCCGCTGGGGAACCTCGCCGGAAACCGGTTCGTAAAGAGTCGGTCTGATTCCGTAGATCGGGGCGACGAGATAGAAGTCCTGCTGGTGGGGAATGAGCGAAATATTCCCGAAATGTTGATTGGTGTTGCCGATAAAATCACTGAACAGCGAAAGCCAGCGAAGTTTTCTGGCATCTTCTGCACCGATCAAATTGTGATTTTCCAGTCGAATCGCGGCGTTGATCCAGTTGTCGCACGGTGCCTGGATTCGTGAATGGACGGCACGCAGGGTGACTGCCGGTAACCGCCCGAGCGCACCGCGCCGGTCGAACCGTTTCAGACAGAGAAAGACCTGATTTCCTGAAATGACCAGCCGCGAGCGTGCAGAGTTGAACCCGGCGGTTCGAATTGCCTCCAGGGCCAGGTGCTCACAGATCAGGAGATCTGCATAGCGGCGGGCTTCTTTGCTGTCGGTTGCCGGGGAAAACTTAATCACCATATGGCAGGGCGTTCCCTGGTCATCGACACAGGTTGAAAATTTGGGTTGTTCTCCACTCAACTGAACCGCATTTATCTTTCCGGCCAACATTTTCTGGGCCAGTTGAGGATAAATCCAGCAACGTGAATCCATCGCGATTTCAGCTGCCGGTTCACGTGATTTGACCAGATAGCGCGCTAGGGAGTCTTCCCCGATAATCAGGTTTCCGGCGCGATCTTCACCGTAGTGACTGCTGGTAAACAGGACATCTTCTTCACTCCAGTCGGCCAGTTTTCGTGGCAGTTGGTGGCGTTCGGTATAACGGTAGGCGAAGGAGCGGGCGCTATAACCATTGAGGGCAAAATCTTGAAGAAACCAGGGCATCTGATTGAATATCTCGCCCGCTTCATTTTCCGGTTGCCACCAGTACTGACCACCCTGCAGGGCTATCAGGGTGCCGTAGGTGTGGGCATCTCCCCGGGAGTCGATAAGATAGACGGGAAAGCGACCTTCCTTGTTGTGAATTTTGCGCGGAAGACCATAGCAGGTTGCCCGTCCTTTCCCCATGACCACGATTTCGTGACTCATGCCGTTAATCAAACGGGACAGGGTTGGCTGGCTGACATCAAGGCCCTGCATCAACTCACGTGAGCTTCGTACCCTCGATGTGAGCAGTTGCCGGAGTTGCTGCTGTTGCTTATCGCGCATGACGGGACTCCGTGAATATATTTATACATGTAAAAATAACCGATAACTATTTGAAATCAAGGATTTTAATAAAATAAGAGAATGGATAGCAGACAGAGGAACAGGAGGGACTGCTTCTGTGGTACCGGCAAGGCTGGGTTTAAGGGGATAGCGATGATTTGTTCAGGGGCCAAAAGGCTAGAAGCGGCGTTGCCTCTTCCGTGAGATTTTACCGATGATCCAACCGCCAAAGAAAACTCCACCTCCGGCAAGAAACCACTGGATCATGTTGGACCGGTGAAAATTCTGGTTCTCTTCACGCAGAACCAGCAGCTCACTGTTCAGAGAGTTGTTCTCTTCAATCAGTTGACTATTTTCATTGCTCAGATTCAGAACATTTTCCGATTTATTCAGGAGCGCTTTGTACTCGTGGTCGGTATCTTTGATTTTTTGCTGAGCCTGTTGTAACTGAGCGGAGAGTTCATCGATTTGCTGCTTGTAGGTCGTTGCTTCTTCCTTGTTGACTTCAACGCTTTGTTGCTGAGCCGCCAGTTGTTGCTGCAGAGCGGCTATTTCTTTTTTAAGTTGTGTGATCTGGGTACTTTTGGGGAGTTCTTTACTGACATAATGGCGGCGGATATAGCCTTCGGTCCCTTTGGGGGTGATAACTTTGACGTAATTCTTGTCTTCTTCAACAACGTTGACCGGGGTTCCGGTTGGAACCGTTTCGAGGATTTTGTACTCATTTCCTTTGCCACTTCGCACTGTCACAATGAGGTGGTCCGAAACATAACGGGTCTCTGCAAAGGCCGATCCCGGGAAGAGGAAAAGGAGGAGATACGACAAGATGAAGAAGCGAGAAATACTCATGAGTTAATCCCTTTACATTTAGGCTAAAGACGATTAACTGTGGATACTACAGATAAGGAATCGCAAATTCAAGGATTAATCGGAGCCCTATGTGTCCCTGGTTGCGATCGTGTCCAGATTTTCTGCTGACAGCAGTTCGCGAAGGAAATCGGCATGTTGCTGATTGAGTCTGGTTGAATCTGCGGCAAGCTGAGCCGTATGGATCCCCATCACCCGGTAAAGAGACAGCACTTCCGGAGATTCTTTCTCGATCGCCTGCAGGTGTTCTGCAACGGTTCTGGTGTCTCCCCGTGAAATAGGCCCCGTCAGCCCCAATTCCGGCCCAAGATTTTCTACGTTATTCAGAGAAGCGTGGACCAACGGTTGTAATAACGGGATCGCCCGGTCTTTTTCGATTCCACACTGAACCAGGAGATCGCGGGCGACGGCCATCAGGGTGACGAGGTAGTTTGATGAGATACAGGCGGCGGCATGATAAAGGACTTTTTTATCTGCATCGATCGTAAAGGGAACCCCGTTAAACGCTGCAACAAGTTCTCTCCCCAGGGTCACTCCTCGGCTGTCAGGTGACTCAATGGCACAGGGGCATTGATTAAGGGCCTGGTAAGCTTTTTCGCGCGTGGCGAACGGGAACAGAGGGTGGAGCGATAAAAGTGTTGTGTTACAGGAAGACCCGCTGCTCATAATTGCTGCCGGATGCAGCCCGCTGAAATGAACAAGAGCCGGTACTTCTTTCAGTGGTTCGCAGCTCCGCTGCAGCTGTTGAGCAATGCTATGAATGTGGTCATCGGGAACGGCAATTATGACGATATCGGCTGACGCTGCTGCAGCAAGATGTTCCGTTGCCAGGTCGGTTGAGCAGCCAATAAATTCACATGCTGAGACGGCCCGTTGATGGTTGCGGCTGATAACGGCAGCGAGTTGGTAGCCGGCCTCGGATAA
>CAZQFI010000342.1:0-3012 GCA_964592545.1 uncultured Geobacteraceae bacterium | reverse complement strand
CTTCACCGATAGCAGTACGGACCGCCTGATAGAGTGGCTCACCGATAGAACCCGGCTCTTTGGTCCGGTCGAGAACAGCAATCTGCTTGACCGATGCCGGAACAGCCTTGCAGAACTGCTCAATCGGGAAGGGGAGGAACAACCGAATTTTGATCAGGCCAACTTTTTCACCCTGGCTGACCAGATAATTGACGGTCTCTTCCATCGCCTCACAGCCGGAACCCATCATCACAACGATCCGCTCAGCATCGGGAGCACCGACATAGTCAACCAGGTTGTACTGGCGACCGACCAGCTTGGCGAATTTGTCCATCTCTTCCTGAACCATCTCAGGGAGATTGGTGTAGAACGGATTAACTGTCTCACGACCCTGGAAATAGACATCGGGATTCTGAGCAGTACCGCGCAACTTCGGAGCATCAGGAGAAAGAGCCCGCTGACGGTGAGCAGTCACCAGCTCATCGTCGATCATGTGACGCATATCGTCGTGAGAGAGTGCTTCGATCTTCTGAACTTCTGAAGAGGTCCGGAAACCATCAAAGAAATGGAGGAAAGGGACCCGTGATTTCAAAGTCGAAGACTGAGCGATCATTGCAAAGTCCATGACTTCCTGAGGACTATTGGAGCAGAGCATTGCCCAACCGGTCGAGCGACACGCCATAACGTCGGAGTGGTCACCAAAAATCGACAACGCCTGAGCCGCAATAGCCCGTGCCGAGACATGGAAAACTGTCGGGGTTAATTCACCGGCAATTTTGAACATGTTGGGGATCATCAGCAACAGACCCTGAGAAGCCGTAAAGGTGGTGGTCAGTGCGCCCGCCTGCAGAGCACCGTGAACGGTACCGGCAGCGCCACCTTCAGACTGCAGTTCAACGACCTTGGGAACGGTTCCCCAGATGTTCTTCTCTCCAACAGCACTCTTGGCATCGGAGATTTCACCCATAACGGACGACGGGGTGATGGGGTAGATAGCGATAACTTCGTTGGTCGCATGAGCAACATGCGCCGCAGCGGAGTTACCATCAATATTAACCATCTTTCGAGCCATACATTCCTCCTTAAGCAGTGATAATGTTTTGAACCTAGCGAAACGAACGATCAGTATTTCCAGTCAATGTGTCTGCCATTCACAAAAAGATATTTTTCAGAATTCCCGCCGCCCGGCAACCGCCTGCTGTACCGTTCCGGCATCGATATATTCAAGGTCGCTCCCCGAGGGGATACCGTGAGCCAAGCGGGTCACCGCAATGCCGCGGTCCTTACACAGGCCTGCCAGATACAACGCCGTTGCCTCACCCTCAACCGTGAAGTTGGTCGCGAGGATGATCTCTTCGATCTCTTCCTGCTCCAACCGTTGCAACAACTGCGGAATTTTCAAATCATCGGGGCCAACCCCGTCAAGGGGCGAAAGGGCGCCGTGGAGGACGTGGTAAAGACCCGAATATGAATGGCTCCGTTCTATTGCCAGGAGATCCTGCGGCTCCTGAACAACACAGAGCGTCCGGCTCTCACGAACCGGGTTTTGACAAATCTGACAGAGTTCAGTTTCAGCAATATGAAAACAGCGCTGACAGAACCCCACTTTGCGTTTCATCTCCACAAGAGCCGCAGCCAAAGCTTCAACATCGTGCTCTGAAGCACGCAAAAGGTGGAATGCCAGCCGAGCCGCCGTTTTGCTTCCGATCCCCGGAAGCTTACCCAACTCAGCCTCTAAACGGGCGAAAGACGGGAGGGAGCCTAGCATGAAATTTCTCCTAAATCCAATAGTTTAAGCCTTTAAACTGCATTCTTCAGGGGGACTAAAAAACTACAATTTTACCAAAAAAACCAGTGGCAAAGTGGTCAGACCAAAAAGAACTCTACCACCCGGACGCCGGAACTTCAACAGGAAAAAATCGATCTGACCAAAATTCTTTAGTCTTACTAAAACATCCCGGGGATATTCATCCCGCCCGTCACCTTGCTCATCTCTTCCTGAATCATATCCTGGCTCTTCTTGATCGCTTCATTGACTGCCGCCAGAATCAGGTCCTGAAGCATCTCGACATCTTCGGGATCGACAACATCCTTTTCGATCTTCAGATCGAGAACCTGCTGCTTGCCATTCACCCGCGCCGTCACCATGCCGCCGCCGGCAGCTGCTTCCACTTCACGCGTTTCCAGCTCCTGCTGCACCCGGGCGATCCGGGCCTGCATTTGCTGCGCCTGCTTCATAATATTTCCAAGTCCACCACCTCTTGCCATGACTAAGCCTCCATTGCTTATTTTTATTTATATAACTACACAAATCCCTTATCGATGGGCTTTACATCGTCGATCGTACCACCAAATATTTCGAGTGCTGACTTTACCAACGGATGCTCAATGGCATTCTCCCGGAGTTTTTTCTGCCGGTCGCTCTCCTGCCGGGTCCGCTCTTCGTGGAGCGACAAGGGTGCGTTCTCACCGTTCCCAACCTTTTCGACCTCGACCTTGACAGCGGTGCCGAAGTATTCAGTCGCCAACTGTCCGATCTTTTCACGCATATCGCTGTCGGCCAGCGTAAAGAAACACTGTGGCATCCCGATCCGCAATCGGGGTAATTCCAGCAGTAGGAGACTCGATTGCTCCAACAATGCTGAAATCCGTGGTTTGCGGCGATTTCTGACAAATTCTACCAGCCCTGCCCAGCTTTTATCGCCCGAATCGGTGGTTGGCAGAGCCTCGACCTTTTTTTCGACAGGCTCATCAGGGAGCGGGATCTCCTTCGCCACCGCCGGGGGAGATGCGGGGGTTTTTATAACCGGCTGAGTTGCCGGCCCTCCTGTCGGCGACTTTGGTGCAGCAGGAATTCCGGCGGCAAGGCGCTGCTCCAGGGTCTCCAGCTTTTTGACCAACGTCGCAACATCGATCCCGGCAGGTAACCCCGCTAATTTTACCAGCACCATCTCCATCGTCAAACGGGGATAGCTTGAAACAGCAAGATCAGCCTCGGTACGAATCAGAAGCGTCAGCAGCCGCTGTAAATCC
>CAZQFI010000341.1:0-5829 GCA_964592545.1 uncultured Geobacteraceae bacterium | reverse complement strand
CGCCCCGATTCGTGGCACTTGTGGAGCATTTCGAGACCATGAATAATGGGGTCACGGTCAAGGATACTGAAAATTGACCGGCCGAGCCCGAGGATTCCGGCCTTTCCTCCATCCTGATTGCTCAGGCGCTGATCATCTTCAAAAATATTCTGTGCCTGCTGGTTGTAAAGCAGAACCTGACCGTCGGTATTGCAGACGATAACGCCGTGCGGCAATTCTGACATCAGTGCTGCCAGTCTGGTGCGCTCTTCGTCTAACGTTGCCTGGGCGACGGCAATTTTTCCGGCGACATCCTTTTTTAATTCGGCAAACGCGTCCGCCGACTGGTTGAGGATTTCGGAGAGATACTGAATCTCTTTGGAGGCATTTTTTATCTGTGCCCGGTGTTCTGGGTTGACCGATGAAATAATTCGGGCGCTTTCGGCAAGTTTGAGGATCGGGACAATATAATCGTTGAACAGGAGGTTGATCAGCGCCCCGATAATGAACAGGATGGTGATTGTTCCAAGCAGCGGGAAGGGGATCAGCTTGTCGACCATTGCGCTTAGGGCGATCTGCTGTGCTTCGTTGAGGCTGGCCCAGGCACCAATCGCACTGGCAATCATGATGCTGACTATCGCAAAGTAGATTGCGCCGAGAAAAATCCAGTATTTGAAGCTTGGTTTCATCTAGCCTGAACCCTGTAGAATTTTTGGTGAGGCTTCAATCTTTACTTTTATTCTAAAACAGCGACCTGTCCAAGTGTAACATATTCGGCTTCGGTAAGGAGGCCGGCAGCAAATATATGACAAAATAGTACATATGGCAAACAATGTTGTATTTTTATTGGTTTCGATCGCGGCACGGAAGTAGAAAAAGCCGTCGTGCTGCGGCACAACGGCTTTTTGAAAAGGGGGAAGCAGGGGACGGTCAGGCTGTCAGGCGCTTGAGAGCTTCAAGATATTTCTCCCCCGTTTTCCGGACGATCTCTTCAGGCAGCTTTGGTGGCGGTGCCTGTTTTCCCCAGTCGAGCGTTTCGAGATAGTCACGCAAGAACTGTTTATCAAAACTCGGTTGTGCCTGTCCGGGTTGATAGAGGTCTTTCGGCCAGAACCGGGATGAGTCGGGGGTCAGGGCTTCGTCTATCCAGATCAGTTTTCCGTCAAGGGTTCCGAATTCAAACTTTGTATCGGCGATAATAATCCCTTTAGTATCGGCAAGTTGACGGGCCCGTTCGTATATCTTGATGCTGGTATCCCGAACCTGCTCCGCAATCTCCTGACCACACAGCTTGACGGTCTCGTCGAAAGAGATATTTTCATCATGTTCGCCCAGCTCCGCTTTGGTCGAGGGGGTGAAGAGCGTCTCCGGCAGCTTGTCGCTTTGCACCAGTCCTTTGGGCAGAGGAATGCTGCAAACCGAGCCGAGCTTCTGGTACTCTTTCCAGCCGCTTCCCGACAGGTAGCCCCGGACAATACATTCGACGGGCAGTGGCTGAGCTTTTTTTGTCAGCATGCTGCGCCCTTCAAGCTGATCCCGATACTGATGGGTGATGGCAGGAAAGTCATCCACCTCCGTTGAAATCAGATGGTGGGGAACCAGGTCGGCCATCTGCTCGAACCAGAATTTTGAAATCTGGGTCAGTACATACCCTTTTTGCGGAATTCCTTCATCCATGATGACATCAAACGCGGAAATTCTGTCACTGGTGACGATCAACAGATGTTCCCCAAGATCGTAGATGTCTCTCACTTTACCCCGGTTAACCAGATTCAGTTCCGGGCAGTCTGTCTGTGTAATGACTGGTGTCATGATTTATTACCCCTGTTGGTTAAAAGCATGGACTAATTCGGGAACCGTAATTTCGATTTGAGCCTGCTTAAGCAGTTCCTCAACTTTTTTGGCAACGATTTCACTCTTCTTTTCACTCAGGAGGCGCTCTTTGAGTTGTGTGAGACCTGCCATGTCCAGGTCTTCAAAATTGGCAACCTTCGCTTCTTTCAGACTGGCGACAAGGTATCGGTTGTCAAACTGATAAACCTTTTTGGCAATCGGAGCCTCTTCCGTCAGAGAAAATGCCTCGTCGGAAAGTTCCTTTGATGTCCCGACGCGGGGGATAAAACCACCGAAGTTGCGGGCGAAGTCTCCCGATTCCTCAACATCGAGATGGATACTTTTGGCGGCGGCATTCAAACTTTTTTGTGCGGTTGCCAGAGCCAGAAGTTTGTCTGCCAGTTCCTGTGCAAGTTGTTGAGCTTTTTCGACCCGGTAGGCACGCTCGACAAGGGGTTTCACCGTTGCAAGTTCCGGCAGGTGACTTGGTTGACGTTCCTTCAGGGTGAAAAGGAAGACCCCCTGCGTTGTCTGGACGGGCTTTGCTAATTCGCCTTCCTTGAGCGCCAATGCTGCCCGGTTGATCTCAGCAATTTTACCGATACCGTCGATTGCCTCATTTGCAGCAAAGAAGCCGGTCTCTTTAATTCCCAGATCATTGGCCTTTGCAGCAGCATCAAGATCACCGGTTTTACGGTTGATATTGTAGGCATCCATTGCTTTTTCGTATGCCAGTTGCCGTGATTTTTCGAGCCTCAAACCCGCCTTGACCTCTCCAATGGCATCGACAAGGGATTTAACTCCGGCTTCGGTGTACTCTTCAACCTTGATGATATGAAATCCGAATGGAGTCCTGACGACACCACTCAGCTGTCCCGGGCGCAGAGAAAATGCGGCGTCTTCAAATTCACGAACCATGGTTCCGCGACCGAAGGTTCCAAGTTCGCCCCCCTTAGCCGCGTTGCTTTTATCATCCGAGTAGGTCTTTGCCAGTTGCGCGAAGTCTGCCCCTTCTTTCAGCTTTTTCAGCAGGTCTTCCGCAAGCTCCTTACGCTTCTGCACCGTTTCCGCATCGGCATTTTCGTCAACCCGCAGCAGGATGTGGGCTGCTTTAACCTGCTCCTTGATCTCAAACTGGTCAAGGTTTCTGCGATAGTAACGCTGTAACTCGTCTTCTCCAAGCGGGCCGATTTTATCTTCGTAACGCGCCGGGTCGAATTGCAGGTAGCGCAACGAGACTTTATCCGGGATTCTGAACTGCTCGATATTTTTGTCAAAAAATTCTTTCAGCTCCTCATCCGTGACCTTGACCTTCGATTCTACCAGTGCCGGAGAGATCCAGACCAGATTGAGGTTGACCTTGTCGTTTTCGCGGTGGAATGCAGCTTTTAATTCATCGTCGCTGACACTGGCATTCTGTTGGAGTTTTTCCCGGACTTTTTGGGTCAGGAGTTGTCTCCTCTGTGCCGCTTCAAATTGTTCGGGACTCATCCGCTGATAATTCAGGGTTTCAAGATAGCGATCGCGGTTGAATTTCCCGTCAACCTGAAAAGCGTCATATTTTGCAATACTGTCGACGAGTTCCTGCTGAGTGACCTCGATCCCGAGCTGGTCCGCCTGCTGAACCAGCAGCGTTTCCTGGATCAACTGCTGCATTGCCTGTTTGGGCAGGTTCAACTGCTTTTCAAGTGCAGCATTAAAGTTCCCCTGGTAGATGTTCTGGTATAAATTATAGAGGTTACTGTAGGCTGTCTGGAACGTTTCATAGCTGATTTCATCACCGTTAACCTTTGCGGCGACATCGCCTCCCCGATTGGGACCACGGTCGGATGGCGACGTGAGCATGGTGTAGCCGATAACAAAACTCAGAATGATCACCCCGAAGGCAATCTTTATCAGGAGTGATTTTTGTTTTGATCTGACAAATTGAAGCATTACGATGAAACTCCTCAGTTGTATTTATTGAATGGTTCGGCACGAAAAACAGCCTCGCATGTTAGACCAGCAATTTGCTGAAAAGCAATCATTTTTTGCGAGCTTAACGCTTGCTTAAAAATGACTGGTTTGCTAGAGTAGCCGAGCTTTTGAGCTGAGGGGAAACTTCATATTTAAAGCTGCTTGCAGCGTTTACAGGATGGAACATGTTTAATATTTTTAATGCGTTCTGGGGAATGTTTTCCAACGACCTCGCAATTGATCTGGGAACCGCCAATACTCTGGTTTTTATGAAGGGGAAGGGGATCGTTGTCAGTGAACCTTCGGTTGTTGCAGTGAAGACCGGTGCGGCGGGGCAGCGTAAGGTCCTGGCGGTCGGGATCGATGCAAAGGAAATGCTGGGTCGAACACCGGGAAGTATTGTGGCCATTCGGCCGATGAAAGACGGCGTTATTGCCGATTTTGATCACACCGAAGAGATGCTGCGCTATTTTATCCGCAAGGTGCACAACCGTAAAAGTCTGGTGCGGCCGCGGATTGTAATCTGTGTCCCGTCGGGGATTACCCAGGTTGAGAAGCGGGCGGTCCGCGAGTCGGCTGAATCGGCCGGGGCACGCGAGGTTTATCTGATTGAGGAGCCCATGGCGGCTGCCATCGGTGCCGGTCTGCCGATTACCGAAGCTTCGGGCAACATGATCGTAGATATCGGCGGTGGAACGACGGAGGTTGCGGTGATATCGCTGGCCGGGGTTGTTTACGCTCAGAGTGTCCGGGTTGGCGGTGATAAACTGGATGAGGCGATTGTCCAGTATATGAAGCGCAAGTACAACCTGCTGATTGGTGAGCGTACTGCCGAGGCGGTAAAAATTGGGATTGGAAATGTCCATGCGACCAGTGCCGAGACCGTCACAATGGACATAAAAGGGCGCGATCTCGTTAGCGGGATTCCGAAAACCATGGAAGTCAACTCTGATGAAATCCGTGAGGCGATGTCTGAGCCGGTCAACACAATCGTCGAAGCAGTCAGAATTTCTCTGGAGCGGACCCCGCCGGAACTGGCTGCCGATATTGTCGATAAAGGAATTGTTCTTGCCGGTGGCGGTGCCTATCTGAAGAATATGGATATCCTGTTGCAGAAAGAGACAGGGCTACCTGTTGTTGTTGCAGAAGATCCTTTGTCGTGTGTGGTCCTTGGATCGGGAGCCGTTCTTGATCAGCTCGATCTGTTGAAACAGGTCGCAATTTCATCCTGATCGCGGTCCGGTTAAAAGTTTCTGATTATTTATCGGGAGGATCAGGGTGATCCTCCCTTTTTATATGATGAAATCAGAGTCACTTGTTGTAATACATAGATGATGATTTTTCTTTCCGCAGGCTCCTGCGGGATTGTTTTCCGGTTGTCGTTTTGCCATCTGCTTGGAGCAGTCAGTGCGTGAGTTATTAAGACGCTATCGATTTTTACTTCTGGCAGTTATCCTCGTTCTGGGGACTGTTGTCCTCTACTCCTACAATCTCCGCCAGAAAACGGCGACCACCTTTTTTGAGCGGGCGGTGCTGACTTTTGCCTCCCCGTTTTTGACCACCCTTGATAACGCCGTCGATGTGACAACCGCTGTGTGGGGAAATTACCTGTGGCTGGTTGATACCCGGCAGCGCAACATCAAACTGGAGAATGAAAACCAGCAGTTACGCGCCCAGTTACAACAGGTTCAGGAAATCACTCTGCAGAATAAGCGGCTGCGTGATTTACTCAATTTTGTTGATGAGCTTGATCGGGCGGCATTGCCGGCACAGGTGATCGGGGAGGATGCAAGTAACTGGGCGAGGACAATTGTTATCGACAAGGGCTCTCAGGATGGATTGTCTTCCGGCTTGCCGGTCGTTGCCGCTCAGGGAGTTGTCGGCAGGATTATCAAGATCGCTCCGAACAGCTCACGTGTTTTGTTGATCACCGACGCTTCTTCTGCGATCGCGGCACTGATCCAACGGACCCGGACCCGGGGCGTTGTCCGGGGACGGGGGGATGATCTGTCGATTGAATAAAAGTTGCGCACGGCTGATATTCAGGTGGGGGATCTGCTG
>CAZQFI010000340.1:0-10376 GCA_964592545.1 uncultured Geobacteraceae bacterium | reverse complement strand
CCCCTTTCTCCCCATCCTGAACTTGAAGCGACCCGGGTGGCGACGCTGGCAGCTCTCAGCCAGGGTCGTGTCAACATCCTGGTTGTCTCAGTTCGGGCATTGATGCAGAAAGTGATCCCCCGTCAGATTCTTGATCGTGTGTCACTTGAACTGGTGGTTGATGAGGAGTATGAGCGGCAGGAGCTGCTCGACTCTTTAACACAACTTGGCTATCAGCCGGTTCCATTGGTTGAAGAACGGGGCAGCTTTTCTGTCCGGGGAGATATCATTGATCTCTTCCCGGCAGATGCCGCGCGTCCGGTGCGGCTCGATTTTTACGGCGATTTTATCGAAAAAATGCGCCGTTTTGATCCGTTGACCCAAAGATCAGACAAGGACAGTCTTGCCTCTCTCCGGTTAATCCCTTCCCGGGAGATGATTTTACATGGTTCGTTTCTCGAAACCCTCGGGCAGAAATTGAAACAGCGCTGCGATGAGCTTGCGATTCCGCGGACCGAGAGGGAAGCGATCATGACCGAGCTGCGGGAGGGGATTATGTCCCCGGGACGGGCATTCCTGCTGCCATTCAACTATCCACAACTCGATCCGGTTGAGCAATATTTTGATGATTTTCGACTTGTTCTGGTTGACCCGCCCGCCATTGAGCAGGAAGTCGATGCTTTTTATCGTGATATCCGTGATGGTGAGGAGCGAATGATCAATCAGGCGGAGCCTCATGCTGCCCGCCACGACCTTTTTCTTGAGCCCGATGAACTTTCTCTGCTGCATCAGCGTAAGCGGATCGAAATATCGCGGCTGCAAGTTATCCAGTTTGATGAAGAGCGCCACTATTTCCATTTTAACTGTCTGGGAAATGGTCAGCTGAGAGCGCAGCCCGATGCCGATCACGACGGGCTTGAACCACTGTTAAAACGCCTGGAAGAAACCCGCAAAGAGAAAACGCTGCTGGTCTGTCATCAGCAGACTCAGGCCGAAAGGTTACAAGAACTGCTGGCGGCCCACCGGATAGATCTGGACGTTGATACCGCGGTAAGGTTGTCTGAACTCACTGCCGGGTCGCCAAGACTGGTGCTCGGCGAGTTGAATCGCGGGTTTTATCTTTGTGATGAAAAGCTCAACATCATCAGTGAAGAGGAGATTTTCGGTCGCCGCAGCCACCGGCGTAAGAAATCGGGAGCACAGCGTGCCCGTCAGTTGATGACCAGTCTGGCAGAGCTGAAGAACGGTGACTACATCGTCCATACCGATCATGGGATCGGTCGTTATCTGGGGCTGACCCATTTGCGGACGGGGGCTCTGGAAGGCGATTTTTTAAATCTTGAGTACGCCGGAAACGACAAACTCTATCTGCCGATTGAGCGAATAGAGAAAGTCCAGAAATATGTTGGCGGTGAGGGGTATGTCCCGAAGCTCGATAAAATGGGGGGACAGGGATGGGAGAAAGCCCGCCTGAAGGCACGGGCTGCCGTTGAGGAGCTGGCACGGCAACTGCTGGAACTCTACGCCAAACGGGAATTGCGGCAGGGATTTGCCTACTCTCCACCCGATCAGTTGTTCCGCGAGTTTGAGGCGACTTTTCCCCACGAGGAGACGGCTGACCAGCTGCAGGCGATTGATGATGTCCTGACCGATATGCAATCGACCAAACCGATGGATCGCCTCGTCTGCGGTGATGTCGGCTACGGTAAAACCGAGGTTGCTCTGCGTGCTGCTGTTAAAGCGGTTCTCGACGGTAAACAGGTGGCGGTGCTGGTTCCGACGACGGTGCTGGCAAACCAGCACTGGGAGAGCTTTCGGCAACGTCTTGATGCGTTTCCCATCCGGGTTGGAATGATTTCCCGGTTTCGTTCGGCCACCGAAAACAAAAAAACACTTGAAGCTGCGGCTGCCGGCAAAGTCGATATTGTTATCGGTACCCATCGATTGCTTCAGCGCGATGTCCGGTTTAAAGATCTGGGTCTGCTGGTTGTCGATGAGGAGCAGCGTTTCGGGGTCAGCCACAAGGAGAAACTCAAACAGCTTCGTGCCGAGGTTGATATCCTCACCCTGACGGCGACACCGATTCCGCGGACACTGCATATGAGTCTGACGGGGATGCGGGACCTTTCGGTGATAGAGACAGCTCCTGTCGATCGCCTTGCCATCCGCACGTATGTCAGCCGCTTTGATGATGAACTGGTCCGACAGGCGATTCTGCGTGAGCTGCGGCGCGGCGGGCAGGTTTATTTTGTTCACAACCGGGTTCAGACGATTGATGCCATGGCCGAGCAGCTGCGCCAGCTGGTTCCCGAAGCAACGATATCGGTCGGTCACGGCCAGATGGGAGAACGAGAGCTGGAGCAGGTGATGCTCGACTTTATTTCGGGGAAAAGCAATGTCCTGGTGGCGTCGACCATCATAGAGAATGGACTCGATATCCCCCGTGCCAATACGATTATTATTAATCGGGCCGATCGGTTTGGTCTGTCACAACTCTACCAGCTGCGTGGGCGGGTCGGGCGAAGCGACCGGCGGGCCTATGCCTATCTGTTGATTCCCGGAGAAGCAGCCCTGACCCGCGATGCCCGCGAGCGGCTGCGGGTGCTTCAGGAGTTGACCGAGCTGGGTGCCGGATTCCGCATTGCCAGCCACGATCTTGAACTGCGCGGAGCGGGAGACCTGCTCGGTGGCAAACAGTCGGGTCCGATTGCTGCGATCGGTTTTGAGCTTTATACCGAGCTGCTGGAAGAGACGATCGACCGACTGCGGGGTAAAGAGCGGGAAGAGCGAATCGATCCCGAAATTCGTCTGGGGCTGTCGGCCTTTTTCCCCGAAAAATATCTCCCCGATCCCAACCAGCGCCTCCAGTTTTATCAGCGGATGGCAGCAGTCGACAGTGACGAGGAGTTGTTTGATCTGGTTGAGGAGTTACGCGATCGCTACGGTGAGCCGCCACAGGCGGGTGAGATCCTGATCGCGACAATGCGGCTGCGGATCTTGTTGAAAAAGCTGTGCGTTGACCTTCTTGAATATGACGGGAAACGTCTCAGCCTGCTGTTTCACTCTTCAACAAAGGTTTCTCCCGAGTTGATTCGTCGGCTGATTACCGACCAGCCCGAGAGGTATCGCCTTGGGGCCGATTTTAAACTGAGTATCGATATCGGTCGCTCACCGGTCACCGAGCTACTGCAGCGGGTGAGAAAAGAATTGCAACTGTTTTTCTGACTATGCTAGTTTCGGGAGCGTTGAAAACCGTTTATGGACCGGAACCCGGATATTTCCAAGTGAGTATAGCCAGAGTTATTTTGCTGCTTTTCCTGTCGGTTATTGTCTCGTGTCAGCAGCAGGAACCGCAACCTCCCCCCCCACTCCTGACTGTCGGCCAGCGTCAGGTCACTTTGCCGCAATTTGAACAGGAGCTGGCAAGGACCTATCCCGATATTTCCGGTTTGACCGCTGAGGAGCAGTTTCAGCTCAAGGGGCAGTTGCTGAAGCAGTTGATCGACCGGGAATTGATTCTGGGGGAGGCGAGTCGGCTGAATATTCAATTGACACCGGACGAGCTGGATGCCGCCATGGTTGAGGTTCGCGGCAGCTACACAAAAGATGAATTTTCCAGAATTCTGGAGCAGACTGGAAATACCGAAGAGCGCTGGCTGGAAGCATTGAAATTGCGGTTGTTGACAACAAAAGTGAGCGCTGCGGTTCTGACGCAGGTCAAGGTCAGCGAGAAGGAAGCCGAGGAGTATTATAAAAAGCATCGGGACGAGTTTCGGCGTCCTGCCGAGATTCGTGCCCGGCAGATGCTTTTTAAAACGCGTGAGAAAGCGAAGGAGGTCAGGCAGTTGCTACTGGCCGGGGGAGATTTTGCTGCGCTGGCGCGAAAATTTTCTCAATCCCCGGATCGGGAAAATGGCGGTTCTCTGGGGTACTTCTCTGCCGGGCAGTTGCCGGTGGAGTTTGATGAGATTCTGTTCAAACTTCCTGTGCGGCAGGTCAGTGAACCGGTCGAAACATCCTACGGTTTCCATCTTTTTCTGGTCGAGCGAAAGCGCCGGGCGGGACTTCGTCCCTACGCGGCGGTTAAAGATGAAATTATCACCAAGCTTTCACAACAGAAAGAGGAGGCCGCATTTCACCGTTGGCTGGAAAATTTGCAAAAATCGACAAAAACAAAAATCAACTGGGATCTGCTTCGGAAACAATCCGAATAAACGTGTCAACTCTGAGAGAACCTGTCGCGGTTCTTTTTGACAATAAGGACTCACCGTTATGAAATACATTTATCTGGTTCTTTTCTCCTTTCTGGTGCTGGTCAATCCCGTCTCAGCAAAAACCCTCAGTAAGGTTGCTGCCGTCGTAAATGATGAAATCATCACGACGTTTCAACTGGACAACGAGGTCAAGGTCGCGCTGCGCATCAATGAAAAGCGCAATCAGATGACAGCGGCTCAGTTTGACAAGTTTAAACTGCAGGTTCTCCAGAAAATGATCAATGACAAGTTGCTGGAACAACGCAGTAAGGAACTCGGTCTCACGGTTCCTGATGCCGACCTTGAGAGTGCTATCAAGGATGTCGAGGCAAAAAACGGGTTGACTCGTGAAGCTTTAATCCGGGCATTGGCGGCACAGGGGACAACCTTTGAGGCTTACCGTGAGAGTGTCCGCAAGGAGATCCTCCGTTACAAACTGTTGAGCCGGGAGGTCAGCTACAAAGTTCTGGTGACGACCAACGAGATCCGTAATTACTACAACAAGCATATGGATGAATACGATTCTGAGCCTAAGATTCGAATTAACCGCATCAGTTATACCCTCCCCACCGGTGATGAAGAGCAAAAGGCCGCGTTTTATAAGCAGGTTGATGTCACGCGCGATCTGCTGCTGAATGGTGAGGATTTTGCTACGGTCCTTGCCGGGCAGGGGCAGATTGCCACGGGGGGTGATATGGGAGAAGTTCCGGAAGCCGACCTGGCAAAACCGATCCAGCAGGCACTGGAAGGACTGAAGGCGGGGGATGTCAGCGAACCTGTGGAGATCAATGGTCAATTACACTTATTTCAAATTACGGCGCGTACTGCCGCAGGAGATGATCCCTTTGAACTGGCCAGAGATGAAATTGAAGCAAAGCTGAGAAAAGTAAAAGCGGATGCTCGTCTCAAGGAGTGGCAGAAAGAGCTGAACGATAATGCCCATATTGAGATCAGAATCTGATCAGGGTGGGCCTGCCTATGGGTGGCAGGCGACCGCATATAAAACAGCCCCGGTCAGGAAAGTTCCTGGCCGGGGCTGTTTGGGTTTATCTTTGGGGGGTACAGCAGCTTACTTGGCCGGTTTAAAATTGAATCTCTGTCCACCAATGACGGCTTCATACATCAGCCCTCCTTTGATGTGGACGAATGTGATCATCCCGCGGTGATATTTTGCCCTGGTCTGTTTCCCGGTCTGCGGGCCGGCACTTACACTGGCAGAAGAACCGTCTGTGCCAGCTTTTCCCTGAATGCCTGCAGTAATGGCAACAGCAGAGGCGGCAGCATCAAATTCAAAGCTGCCGCTGGTAAATTCTTCATAGGCACGTTTATCCTGGAAGAAGATGATCTCACTGAATGCCTGACCTCCGACCTGAAATCCAACAGTCGCTTTGATCAGAGATGATGTCCCTGTGACTTTTCCCTGCCTGTAGACCCGTCCCTTACCATAGGCGCCACCAACGCCGAAACCACCTTTACCAACTGTCGGGAAGACGGCATAACCGTATGCTTTTTTAAAAAAGGTTTGGCACGCGGGGGATTTTTTGAAGGTTTCAATGGCTGCGGTGTAAGGATCAGCCAGTGCCGGAGTTGCAAAAATAAAAACGAATAAAGACATTAAAAAGAGAGTCTCATATCTACGACTGCGTTGCATTGTTTATTTCTCCTTGTCATTTGATTGGGGCTGAAGATTGTCTGTGCGTTTAGAAACCGAAATTATACCATACGGAGCAGGATGTTTTGGATACCTTATTGACAGGTAATTTTATATTTTGTGTTGAGAGTGGCCAAAGTCCCGTCTTTTCTCATTGCTTCAAGGGTCTCCTGTATGTCGACAATAAAATTCTCCGGCAGCGTTTTTAATGCCTGCCTGGAAAATGCGAGATAGCTTTTTCGCGCATCACTGACCGGCGGCAGCAGCAGCTTGACAATCTCCTCACCGTGAAATTTATTGACGTAGTACAGGGTCTCATATCTGGAATGAAAAAAGCCATCCAGGCGGTTAAGGAGGAGCATTTTTACCAGCTGTTCTACCGATTCTGTTTCATACAGGGTAAAGTCGCCACGATTGACAGCATTATCCAGTTCCGGAGATATGATAAAACCGCGCTTGTGGCCGAGTACTTTTCCTTTCAGTTCACTAAGTTGCGGTGATTTTATCGCGCCATCGCGCGGACAAAAATATGTGTTGCTATTTCGGCCAGTGGAGATCCTTTCAGAAAAACAGCAAATTTCTCTCTGGCCGGAGTGATAAAGGTCCCCGCCATTCCGGTGACCTCGCCGGCCTCGGTCATGGACAAGATCCGCTTGAACGGCATCAGGGTTATTTTTACCGTGTATCCGGTTCTGCTGAAAAGTTCTCTGATGATTTCGTTGTACAGACCTTCGGGGCGACCATTCTCCATGTAACTGTAGGGACGATAGTGATCAATCCCGGCAATGGAGATAAGCGGCTTTTCTGTTGCGGGGGTGGTTTCGGCAGAAAAAAGTATCACAACGATCAGTATGGCTATCCATCTCGCTGATGTTTTCATCTTTTCTAGCGGTCCTCTCTTTCAAAAGAGTTATTTCTTGTCAGCACTTTTCATTGGTGCAAATGCCCTTTCCGGTCTTTAGGACGTTAAAATTGGTTACCCGGTTTTCTGAATAGAGATCAATTTTGGTTGTGGGGAGAGGTAGTCAAAGATGACCTGTATTGTCCCGTTGTACATTCCGCCGCAGCCGATATCTGACGTCGAGACAGAGAGACAAAAGGCCGACTTCCTGCTCACGATTGTTGCCGCTGCAGCAGCAGCCTGATCTGCCCTGATGGTGCCAAGGTACTCTTCAAATGTCCCGAAATAGCCATTTTTGCAGGCATCGGCATACTTTTGCTGAAAATGCCGATTGGAAGCGGGGATATATTGTTCCTGAAGCCATGCCCAGTTGTCGGTTGCAGAATCACTGATAAAAATAACGTGGGGGCAGGTGTCCTGCTGAAGCCCCGCGGTGAAAAGAGTTTGTCCGCAAACCGGACAGTAGAGATCGACCGGTTCACTGCAGAACTCAAGACAAATTGTCTGAATGGCCATGGATCTTGTCCACTGGTTAGAATCTTTCGTCGGAGTCGATATACTGAAAACGTTTCTGGATCTCGGTTTTCTGCATCCCTGTCAGCATGAACTCCCGAAAGACCTTTTCGGTTAAAGTTGGAACTTTATCCTGTAACTGTACCAGAGAAATCATATTTACCATATTTTCTTTTGCAGTTGTGATCGGGATCACATTGCCCTGCTGGACGTCATCCCAGACCAGATGTGCAGAAGCGATTCCCAGCCCCATCCCCAGCTTTATCCCGGACACCAGCGCTTCATGGCTGTCCAGGGTCATAACAATGTTCAGGTTCTCGGGTGTCCTGTGGAAGTGGTGCTTGAACCATTGCAGCAGGATTGTGTGTTCCTCTTCGTCGGTAATAAAGTCTTTTTTGATCAGCTGCGTGAAAGAATGGTTCCCGTCGATGTTCTGCCGGTAATATTTTTTTGAGCAGACCAGGATCAGCTCTTCCCGGATAAGTGGATCAATACTAAGGATGTTTGAATGGTCACGGAACTCTCCGTGGTTGGAAAAGACATCGACAAGAGCGTAATCGAGGTCACCATTCCTGATCATACTCAACAGGGGTGCCGCCTCTTCAAACTTCAGGTTGAAGGTCACCGCCGGATGGCGCTCGCGGAACGAACTGCAGAATTTGGGAAGGTATTCTTTACCAAATTCCCGGGGTGCTCCGATTCGTAATAATCCGGACGGCCGGTTGGCCGGCTGACTGATGTGAGGGATCTCCTCACGCAATTTATCGATGAATGGCTCGACCAGTTTGAACAGCCTTTCCCCCGCTGCCGTCGGAACCAGTTTTTTGTGGAGCCGGGTAAACAGTTGAATCTTCAGTTCTCCTTCGAGTTTTTGCAGTTGCTGGCTGATGGCGGGTTGTGACAGATGCAGCTTGTCTGCTGTGGCAACAATACTGTTGAGTTTAAAAATAAAATAGAAAACTTTGAGGCGATTGAGGTCCGGCAGCATAAGTTTAACTTATCCTATAGTTAAAAATGAATGATTTTACTTATACCCCGGGTGTCTCTAGTATTCAAGCCGCAATTCGGCACTACTTTATGAAGGAGACGATTATGATCTATATTTTCTTATTGGGATTCGTTGTTATTGTTTTTTCGTTGATGTTGTCCAGTTTCTTCTCATCCAAAAGCTGGGAGACTGATGGACGGATGATTAATGCCGACTGGATGGCATCGGAAGAGAAGTTCCACTTTATTACCCGCTGGGGCGCACAGTAGCCCCTAGCGCGTTACAATCGGGACGTTATTCTTTGAAAAAGCAGCCATAATTGGCTGCTTTTTCATTTTCTAGCTCCAAACTCCAGATATATTCTCTGTTTCCGTCCCATATCGGTTGCTCCCTTCTTGTCAGTTTTGGAACACGGCGGTATATTCACGCGCATGGATGCTCTGGTTATAAAAAATCTGCACAAATCGTTTGATGGTGTCGCTGCCGTCAAGGGGATCGATTTTACCATTCGGCAGGGTGAGATCTTCGGCCTGCTTGGTCCCAACGGGGCGGGGAAAAGTACCACCATCAATATGATTGCCGGGGTTGTGCGGCTGGGTTCCGGCCAGATCAGTGCCTTCGGTTACGACAATCAGAGAGATTATCGCCACACCCGGCGGTTGATCGGGGTGGTTCATCAGGAAATTGTTATCGACAATTTTTTTACCGTTGATCAGGCGCTTAAACTTCATGCCGGTTATTACGGGGTGAAGGATGATCCCATCTGGCGGCAGCTGTTGATTGATCGGCTGGGGCTGGAGCCCCATCTCCACAAGGTTATGTTGAAACTGTCGGGGGGGCTGAAGCGGCGCTTCATGATCGCCAAGGCGCTGATCCATCGCCCGCGCCTGCTGATTCTCGACGAGCCGACAGCCGGGGTCGATGTCGAACTGCGTCACGGTTTGTGGGAATTCGTTCGCGAGATCAACCGTCAGGGGACGACGATCCTGCTGACAACCCACTATCTCGAAGAGGCCGAGGAGATGTGTGACCGGATCGCAATTATGCACCATGGGGATCTGATTGCGATGGAGGAGACCCACGATCTGGTGCGGCGATTGTCAAACCGTGAATTGCGAATCTGGTTGTCACAGCCGCTGACACATGTTCCGGCCGGGCTGGAAGAGTGTCGGCCTGTGTTGAAGGATGATGGCCGGATGTTGCTGCTCAATCTCCCCAAGGGTGGCGAAGTCGGGCGGGTTCTCTCACAGCTGTGTGCGCTGAAGCTGGCGATCCGCGATATCGAAACCGATCAGAGCAATCTCGAGGATGTCTTTATCCGGCTGACCGGGCTCGACGGGGGGAACGATGGAGCATAACGACGCACGCAAATTCAATTCGTGGCTGCCGTTCTTTACCCTGTTGCGCAAGGAGATTCTCCGTTTCCTGCGGGTTTCGACCCAGACGCTGCTGGCGCCGATTGTTACGGCAGGTCTCTATCTGTTTGTTTTCGGGGCAACGCTGGGCGAACGCCTCAGCATTGTCGAGGGGTTCAGTTACGCCCAGTTTGTTATCCCCGGCCTGATTATGATGGGGATTATCAACAACTCATTCGCCAATACGTCATCGTCGCTGTTCATGTCACGCTATCTTGGCGGGATTGTTGACCTGCTGGTGACTCCGGTCAGCCCGCCGCAGTTTATTCTGGCTTATACGCTGGCGGCAATGCTGCGTGGCCTGCTGGTCGGAACCGTTGTCTGGCTGATCTCAACGGTCTTTGCGTCGCTGCCGTGGGAATCGCCGCTACTGGGAATCCTGATGGCGATGCTGGCAAGCTTCATGTTCGCTCAGTTCGGACTGATTGCGGCGATTTATGCCCAGAGCTTTGATACCATTTCGATGTATACCAGCTTTTTAATCCTGCCACTGATTTTCCTCGGTGGGGTCTTTTATCCGATTTCAATTCTCCCCGAACCGTGGGGGAAGTTTTCCCTGCTGAATCCGTTATTCTATCTGATTGACGGATTCCGTCACGCTTTGATAGGTTTCGGTGATACCAGCTATCTGGTGTCATTCGGTTTCAGCATTGTGTTGGCAATTATTCTGTTTGTC
>CAZQFI010000339.1:0-3718 GCA_964592545.1 uncultured Geobacteraceae bacterium | reverse complement strand
TGCGTCGCCGGAGCCTTACCGGCCCAGTAGTAAGATGCGCCGTGGCCCATCTGAACCATCCCCTGACTGACAGCATCGAATGCCTGCAATGGCGGAACCAGTTCACCACCACCGTAGACCTGCATATTCAGACGACCACCCGACATGGTGTTGATCATCTCGGCCAGCTTGTCAGCACCTTCTCCCAGGATCGGGAAGTGAGGTGGCCAGGTTGTAACCATTTTCCAGTTATAAGTTTTTTCAGCGCGGACGATGGCGGGAGCACCAATCGTGGTTGCTGTTGCAGCAGCTGCTGTCGCAACCGTCGCTTTTTTGAGGAAATCACGCCGATTATTTTGTTCCATGAACGCCTCCTGTAAAAATTATTGAAGTGACCTACGAAACTACCAGCAATTAGAATATAACCCCGTTCTACAGATGTCAAACTTTGATGGTCATCTTTCCCTTTTTTCTCCGTCATCAGGAAAATCGACAATGAATGTCGCGCCGCCACCGGGGGTCTCCTCAACCCAGCAGCTGCCCGAAAACACCCGGGCAATTTTAGCGACCGTCGCCAGTCCGATTCCCGTCCCCTGCGCTCCCTTACCGGCGGTCCCCCGTCTGAACGGTTCAAAAATTGCCTCACGCTCTTCCGTTGGAATCCCCAGCCCGTGATCAACAACCTGAAAGCGGACCCGATCGGAGAACTGCTGTCCCGTCACCTCGATCCGCGGATTGATTTTTGCTGCGTATTTCAACGCGTTCCCCAACAGGTTACGAAACAGATTCGATAGGAGTGACTCGGGAATCCTGACATCGGGAAGCGCATCAATCTCAACCTGCGCCTGTGTTTCAAGAATTTTATCGGCCAGTTCGAAGCGGATACTTTCAGCAATCCGCGTCGCATTGATGGGCCTATCGGGGAGCTTGATCTGACTGACACGCGACAACGAAAGGAGATCTTCGAGAAGATCACGCATTTTCTCAGCCGTCTTTCTGATTTCACTGATACACTCCCGGCCAATCTCATCGAGCTGGGTACTGTAACGCTCCTCAAGCAGATCGGCAAAACCGATGAGTGGTGTCAGCGGCGAACGAAGATCGTGAGAGACCGTCGAAACAAAGGCATCCAGCTCACGATTCGTCTGCTGCAGACAGCGCCGTATTTCGATCCTTTCGGTAATGTCGCGGTTCACCCCCAGCTTGTGGGTCGGCTTCTTCGCCAGCGGGTAGGGCGAGTGAATAATTTCGTAGGTTCGTCCCGTTTCAGGCAGAGTCTTTTCCTGCTGGACAATCTGCCCCCGCAACACCTGTGGCAACGGACAATCTTCACAAATTTTCTCTTTGTGATAAATGGCTTTATAGCAGAATTCCCCCTCCGCCTTGCCGATAATCTCCTCCATGGCTCGATTGATAAACGAGACCCGGTAGTGGCTGTCACAAATATAAGCCGGATCGACCATCCCATCGAGAACTGCCCGCAATCCGGCTTTTTCGAGCTCCAGTTCACGGGTGCGTTCTTCAACCTTTAAACGAAGATCGGTTTCCAGCTCTTTCAGGCGGGAAATATCGACAAAAGCTTCAATACCGCCGATCACTTTCCCGCTGTCATCGTGAAGCAGATCAACATTTTTCGTCAGGGCAATCGTCCGGCCATCTTTGTGCCGGAAGGAACAACTCAAACCAATTTCGGGTTTCGGGGTCGTTTCAGAAAAAAGTCCACATTCTATATGACAGGGATCACCCTGCAAAAAAGAGCAGTGACGCCCGACCGCCTCTTCGGCCGAATAACCGGTAATTCGCATCGCTTCGGTATTCCAATAGACGATTATTTTGTCATTACCGACCAGGAACAGTCCGGTTGGAATCGTCTGCAGCAACGTTTCGAGGGGATATTCCGCCAGCAGGCGATAGAGATTTGATTTCATGAAAACTCCAGACAGCAAAACCGGAACAGGTTGGTTTCCTGTTCTCATCCTACTTCTTGTATTCTAACAGGATCTGCGGAAAAATCAGGGGGCACGACCGACCACTGCGACATAAATTTCACCGGCACCCCCCTGCTTTAAAACGTGAGCACAGGTTGCCGCAGTTTTTCCAGTCGTGAGAACATCATCTATCAGAAGAACCGTTTCACCCGAAAGATGATCCGCCAACACAAAAGCATTCTTCAAATTTGTCTCCCGTTCGCGGGCAGACAAACCATGCTGCTCCTTCGTCTCTTTTATTTTAAGCAGCAATCGCTCTTTCACCGGCAGATGTCTCAATCGGGAAAACTCGCGAGCCAGCAGCAGGGATTGATTATAGCCCCGCTGCCGCAGACGCAGGGGGGATAGCGGGACCGGAACAACAGCATCAATTTTTAAATTCGGATCGACAGCACGATCAAGGAGAGTCCCCAACGGACGATCGAGACCGATCCGCTGGTTAAATTTGAATTGCTGAATCGCCCGGCGCAGCGATTTTTCATAGAGACCGACGGTAAAAACCTGAGTATACAGCGGGCGCTCTTTGATACAGCGGCCACAGAGGTGAGAACTGTTCGCAGTGCCGGAAAACGGAAGCGCACACAACGGGCAATGGGCTACAGGCAGAGGAACAACCCCGGCCAGGCAGGCCGAACAGAACAACTCGCCAGACCCGTAAGGGAGTGTTGTGCTACATAAGGGACAGGCAGGAGGGAACAACAGCTTGAGCAGCTGGTAACTGGTGGAATTGAACTGTGCTGGAAATCCCCCCGATTTCACAGCAAAACCCTAATCGCTCAGCAACGTCTGCCCGGTCATGGCAGCAGGCTTGTCCAGCTTCAGTAAATCGAGGATTGTCGGTGCCAGATCGGCGAGAATCCCGTCCCGGACCGCGACATTCCTTTTTTTGGGGTCAACATAGATCAGCTGAACCGGATTCGTCGTGTGGGCGGTATGAGGGCGGCCGTTCTCGTCGACCATCTGCTCGCAGTTACCATGATCCGCAGTAATCAGCAACGTGCCACCGGCACCGGTCACAGCTTCAACAACCCGGCCAAGACAGCTGTCGACGGTCTCGACCGCTTCAATAGCCGCCGAGAGGATTCCGGTGTGGCCGACCATATCACAGTTGGCAAAATTGAGAATAATCAGCTGATAGAGATCCGATTCAACCCGCCTGATGACTTCGTCGGCAACTTCGACGGCACTCATCGCCGGTTTCTGGTCATAGGTCGCGACATCCTGCGGTGAAGGGATCAGAACCCGATCTTCACCCGGCCACGCTTTTTCCACCCCACCATTAAAGAAAAATGTGACATGGGCATACTTCTCGGTCTCGGCAATCCGCAACTGCCTCAACCCTGCTCGCGAGACAACCTCGGCAAGGATATCGGGATAACTTTCAGAGGGAAAAGCAATCGGCAAACCGAAAGTTTCGTCGTATTCGGTCATGCAGACATAATCGACGAGCTGCGGAATCTTGTGGCGATGAAACTCTTTAAAATCAGCAAGTGCCAGCGCCCGGGTCATTTCACGGGCCCGGTCGGAGCGGAAATTGAAGAAGATAATACCGTCATTATCATCAACGGTTCCCGCTGCACCGACAATCCGTGGTTCAACAAACTCATCAGTCTGATCAGCAGCGTAGGCTGCCTCGATTGCCTCAGCAGAGGTTGCGGCAGGCGCACCAATCCCTTCAGTCAGAGCCCGGTACGCCTTCTCAACCCGATCCCACCGCGTATCACGATCCATCGCCCAATAACGTCCGGTGA
>CAZQFI010000338.1:0-10980 GCA_964592545.1 uncultured Geobacteraceae bacterium | reverse complement strand
CTGATTGATGCCAGTGAATGTCTTGATCTGTTGCAGCAGGCGTATGATCACAACCTGGTGCAGTTTGGAGAAAATGTTCGAAATGAAGTCAATTTTATCTGTAACTGCTGCGGTTGCTGCTGTGAAGCAATGATTGCCGCCCGGCGCTTTACAATTTTGAACCCGGTTCACACGACCAATTTCATCCCGGAGATTGATCAATCCAACTGTACCGGTTGCAGCAAATGCGTCGAAGTCTGCCCCGTGGAAGCAATTGCCCTCTCCTCAGCAAATGATCCGAAGAAACCAAAGCGTAAACAGGCCACCCTGATTGAAGAACGCTGCCTCGGCTGCGGACTGTGTGTCCGTGCCTGTCCCGAAGAGGTCATCCAACTTGAATCCCGCCCGGAACGGGTTCTGACTCCGCTCAACGGTGTTCATCGTGCTGTCGTTATGGCAATCGAACGGGGAAAACTGCAACATCTGATTTTCGATAATCAAACGCTCTTCAGTCATCGGGCACTGGCAGCCCTGTTCGGAGTCATTTTACGCCTGCCGCCAATCAAACAGGCCATGGCCAGCAAACAGATAAAATCACGATACCTGGAAAGCCTGATCGAAAGGTTTGATCCCTGATTTTCTCCTTTGATTTTTGATGCAGATCAAAACTGTTGCCCCTTAACCATGGTAGATTCTCCGGCAACCCCTTGGAGAGGAAACCCATGAAGAATGTTTTTCTACTAGTGTTCCTGCTGATTCCAACCGTAACCTGGGCAGAATCGGCGATTACCTGTCATTGTTTTCAGGATCGAACCTTCAATCATCAGAATACCGCAGCGGCAGATCCTTACTTTCTGGCGACAACCCAGAATTCTTTTCTTTCTCTGGTTTACAACGTTAATAAAGGGACAATTGTTAAAGCAAAAATGTCGGGAACCGACGGGGCCCATTTATGGATCTTATTTGATCTGGCAAAACGCAGTGGGCAGGACATCGGCCGGGTAGAACAGATTTATTCACAAACGAAACGCTGGACAGATGTCTTCAAACAGCTAAAGCTCACCCCTCAACAATTGGGAGAAACCTATTGGCAACATGGTGGTAATCCGGAAAAACTGGCCGACCACATTGTTGATCTGCAATTGAAAAAATATTTTTCTGTCAACGAAACAGAGCTGGAGAACTGGCGGAAACAGGGAATGGGCCGCAAAGAGTTGATCCTTGCCATCATGCTGAAAGGAGAACCGGACAAGCTCTATCATCAGGTCACCAGCGGGATGCAAACCTGGGGAGAACTTCTCTATGAGCAGGGCCTACTGGACGGGAAAGCCATCAACCAAAAGCTGGCAGCCCAGATGGCTCAATCCTTAGCAGAGAGACCCGCAAAGTAAGCCGCTCCGATAATACCGGCCCGGTTTTTCAGGTGCGCCGGAACAAGTTCTGCTTTCGTTTTTAAAAATGGGAAAAATCTGTCAGCCGCTTCGCTGACACCGCCGCCAACAACAATCAGTTCCGGAGAAAAAAGGCGCTCGACAGCGCTAAAGAAAAGATTGAGCCGGGCCGACCACTCTTCCCAACTCAGGTTTTCCCTGACGCGGATAGCGGCAGAAGTATATTCCTCAGCGGCCACCCCCCCTATCGCCAGTCGCCCCAGTTCAAGATTGGGAAAAAGGTGTCCGCCATTGAACAATGCTGAACCGATTCCGGTTCCCAATGTCAGGATCAGCACCGGCTCCATCCGTCCCCGCGCCGCACCGTATTTCAATTCAGCCAATCCGGCCGCATCGGCATCATTCACAACAGTGCAGGAACACGCGGTCGTTTGCTCCAGCAATTTCTGGACATTGCAATCGATCCAGGCGTCATCAATATTTGCTGCGGTCAGCGCAACTCCCGAGCGGATAACGGCAGGAAAACCGCAGCCAACAATTCCACTCCAACCAACCGATTCGACCAGTTGACCAATTGCCCCGATAACCTTTTGCGGTGTTGCCGGTTGGGGTGTTGCAATCTGCAGAAAATCGGAGGAGAGGTCGCCGGTCTCAACATCAACGACCGCCCCCTTGATATAACTCCCGCCAACATCAATACCAAATATGTCCATGCGTCACATCTCCTGCAGATTCTAAAAAATTAGCAGAGCCATTGTAACAAAAGACCGTGTAGATAACGTACCATTTAAAAGAATATTCTCCCCGAAAATTACGGATATATTTTATCATTTCCAACAGCTGTGCTATCTTTACCGCCTAACCACGTAATGAGATGTTACACACTATGGAATTGAATAACGAACAAAATAAAAGTTTCTTCAGCGGCGTCGCCATCGGCTATCTTGTTTTGGTCCTCCACATCCTCCTGATGGTTGGATTGGGAGCCACTGTTGTCCTGATCAAAGGGATCTACGATTTTCGCTGGCTGATATTTATCGCGGGCATCGCCCTGATTGCCGGATCGGCGTATTACTTTTATCGCTATTTTCAGGAGCATAAACAGCGAATCAGCGATCTGATGTCTGACCCCGCATTCAGCGACCGAACTCTTGAAATCAGTCTGATGGGAGGGATGGCCACAGTCAAACTGGGGCACAGAGAAGATACCCTTAAACTGATTCAGGCCGATGACGGGACAGAGATCAAGCAACTCGAAGCACCAAAATCGACCCAGCTTAAAGAACTGGCAGAGTTAAACCGGATGCTTGAGGATGGATTAATCACCCGTGAAGAGTTTTTACAGCTGAAAAAGGATATTATCTAAGCAAGGAGCCACCTATGCCACAGCCCGTCATCAACCTGGGTGCCAGTCAGAGACAACTGATCCAGCAACTGGGTAAAATGAGCAACCGGCATGGATTGATTGCCGGTGCCACCGGTACCGGAAAAACCGTTACGTTACAGGTTCTTGCTGAAGGATTTTCCAAACTGGGCGTCCCGGTTTTTGCCGCTGACATCAAAGGCGATTTATCTGGTCTGGCGGCCCCGGGCAAAAGCCATCCCAAGATTGATGAGCGTCTTGCCAAGATTCCCCTCCCAGACTACCGTCAGCAACCTTGCCCAACCCTATTCTGGAGTATCGATAACGACAAGGGGCATCCGGTACGAACGACCATCTCCGAAATGGGTCCGCTGTTACTGGCCAACCTGCTCGAACTGAATGAAACACAGAGTGGCATCCTCTACGCCGCATTCGAAATTGCCGATGACGAAGGAATGCTGCTTCTTGATCTCAAGGATCTCCGCTCACTGCTCCTCTGGATGGGAGAAAATGCGAAAGACCTGCGTCATGAATACGGCAATATCGCCTCAGCCAGCATTGGCGCCATTCAACGGCGGCTGTTAGTTTTAGAAGAACAGGGTGCTGATCAGTTTTTTGGTGAACCGGCACTGCAACTCAGGGACCTGATGAACTGCGACTTTTCGGGGCGAGGCGTTATCAGTCTTCTCGATGCCAGCACTCTGATCCACCGTTCCCCTAAAGTCTATGCCGCCTTTCTCCTCTGGCTGTTATCCGAACTCTTTGAACAACTTCCCGAAGTCGGAGATCTCGACCAACCCAAGCTGGTTTTATTTTTCGATGAAGCCCACCTGCTGTTCAACGATGCACCCAAAAGCCTGTTGAACAAGATAGAGCAGGTCGTACGCCTGATCCGCTCCAAAGGAGTCGGGGTCTTCTTCATCACCCAAAGTCCCCTGGATATTCCTGAAGATATTCTCGGTCAGCTCGGACTGAAAATTGAGCATGCTCTGCGGGCCTTCACTGCCAAAGATCGTAAAACAATTAAAGCTGTTGCTGATTCTTTCCGCAGTAATCCAACCCTGGACACACAGGAAGTCGTGACCCAGCTTGGCACCGGGGAAGCTCTTGTCTCAATCCTCGATGAAAAAGGAGCTCCCACCCCTGTTGAGCGGGTATTGATCTCTCCACCAGAAAGTCAGATCGGACCGATCGATGCACAAGCCAGACAAACTCTCATGCAACGCTCACCCATCGGAAACCGTTACAACCAATCAATCGATCGGGAATCGGCGTATGAACTGCTGAAAAAAAAGGCTGCCGAAGCAGCGCAGGAACAGCAGGAAGAACGGGCACGGCTACTGGCAGAAAAAGAGCGTGTGAAGCAGGAAAGGGCTCAGCAGCGCAGCACCGGACACAAGCGCCAAAGCGTTGCAGAAGCAATGATAAAAAGTGCCGCCAGATCAATCGGCAGCCAACTGGGAAGACAAATTATCCGTGGAGTTCTTGGGTCATTTTTTGGCAGACGCTGACCTGCATGGAGCCTTATTCGATAAAAAAAGCTTCCGTTATTACGGAAGCTTTTTTTATTGATCAGAACGATGTGAGAAACGATTTCAGTCGTCCCCGGAAATAACTTCGTCTATTTCTTCCTCGGAGTGTTCACCCTCCATCCGTTTTTTCACGTTCTTGCCAAAAATAATCGGTAAGACAAAACCGGCAACAGCAATAGCCCAGATGCCAATAGCCAGAGGGCTGCCGACAAGAATTGACCAGTCTCCATCCGAGACCTGTAACGCACGGCGCATATTGACTTCCATCTCGTTACCGAGCAGGATCCCCAGGATAACCGGGACCAGGGGCACTCCGAGTTTACGCAGCAGCCACCCCATGAACCCGAAACCGACCATCAGCATCACATCAAAAGTGGACCCGGTGAGACCGTAAATGCCGACGAATGAAATCATCGCCACCACCGGCATCAGAATCCGTGTCGGAATCAGCAAGACCCGGGTAAAGAGACCAACCATCGGAAGGTTTAACGCCAGCAACATGAAGTTGGCGATAAAAAGAGCCGCAATCAACCCCCATACCACATCGGGGTTATTCCTGAACAAGAGTGGGCCGGGTGTAATATTAAGCTGAAGCAGCACCGCAAGTAAGACCGCCGTGGTCCCCGAACCCGGCACACCGAGCGCCAACATCGGCACCAGAGCTCCACCCGAAGCGGCATTGTTGCCACACTCAGGGGCGATCACTCCACGGGGGTCACCCTTACCAAAAGTTTTCCCTTCGCGATCAACCGTATTCTTTTCTACGGAATAGGAGAGGAACGATCCCAAGGAAGCACCTGCTCCCGGCAGGACACCGGAAAGAAACCCGATGATGGTCGAGCGAAACATTGTCCCGGTTGAACGTTTCAACACGCCGAAATCGGGCATCAACCGGCCAATTTTCGCACTCGACTTGGCTGCCGCCCCACCTTGGTGATGTTCAATAAATATCAAAACTTCGCTGATAGCAAACAGACCAACGATAGCGATGAGGAAATCGATTCCGTCGTACAGATAAACATGATCAAAGGTGAAACGCTGCGAACCGGTCTGTGAATCACACCCGATCATCGCGATGCCGAGACCCAGCGCCGCAGCAAGGGCCGATTTCGCCTGATTACTGGCTGTAACCCCGCCTAACGTCGCGAACGCCATCGTGAACAACGCGAAATACTCTGCCGGACCAAAGAGAAGTGCAATTTTAACCAGCTGCGGAGCAACCAGCACCAGACCCCAGGTCGCAAAGAACGAGCCGACAAATGACGCAATACCGGAGAGCGCCAACGCCTCTCCCGCCCGGCCCTTCAAAGCCATCGGATGGCCATCCAGACAGGTCATCATCGCCGGCTCATCGCCGGGGATATTCAGCAGAATCGAACTGATCCTCCCGCCATACATGGCACCATAATAAACACTGGTCAGCAGGATCAGAGAGGGTGTCGGTCCAAGACCCAGAGTAAAAGCAATGGGAATAAGGATCGCCACACCATTGGCCGGCCCAAGACCCGGTAATGCCCCCATGAGCGTCCCGAGAAAACATCCCATAAGTGCCAGCATGAGATTCTGAAAGGTCAGTGCGATAGCAAATCCATCAGCGAGATTTGAGAAAATTTCCATGAATTTGCCCTCCTAGAAGCCCAGCGGTCCCTTGGCCAGCGATAGGCCAAGGAGCAGATGAAAAACCACATAGATGCCCGCAGATGTCGCGACACCGGTCACCAGAGAACCGATTGGTTTGGTCCCAAGGCGCCATGACAGATAAGCAGTCGCAAAAACAGTCGCGATAACGAACCCGATTCTGGACAAGGACCAGCCATAAATAAACATCACCGCAGTCGCAAAAACAATCTCTACAAAGTTGCTCAGAACCGGCCAATCGGGCTCTTCATCGGGACGGAACAAAATATACAGTGAACAGATCGCAAGAACAGTCCCGACAATATAAGGAAAGGCCCTTGGACCAACGACATCGACCATAAAACTGTCGGGAATAATGGACGTAGCCCAGAAATAAAACCCGGCGAGCGCCAGCCCGAAAAGGCCAAATATCCGGTCGCTCATGCAAACCTCCCAAAAGATAAAAAGTCAGAAGGCTGCTCGGGGAGAGCAGCCTTCACCAGGACATTACTTGATGATACCGATTTCTCTGGAGAGATCAGCGATATCCTTAATGCTCTTTTTGACAAACTTGTCCATGTCGGGACCGAAGTTGTTAAACGGTGCGATCGCTTTAGCCTCCAGATCTTTCTGAAAGGCCTCAGATTCTGTCATCTTCCGGATCGCATTTGTCCAGAAGGCTTTTGCCTCAGCAGAAGCACCCGCCGGCATGTAAAGACCGCGCCAGTTAGCGCCGATCACATCATATCCCTGCTCTTTTGCTGTCGGGATGTCGGAGAAGCTTTTTAGACGTTCTGGTGCCAGAATTGCCAAAATCCGGATATCACCGGAATCGTAGAAGCCGCGAAGCTCAGAAAAGTCACCGGAAATTGCATCAACCGCTCCGGAAAGCAGTCCGGTGACAGCCTCGCCGCCACCTGAATAGGCGACATACTTGAGTTTGCGTACGTCCTTCAAACCCGCCTCACGGGCCAGGAGCATCGGCTTAATATGATCAAAACCACCAACGGATGAACCACCCGCAATACCGACTGAACGTGGGTCTGCAACGATAGCATCCATCAACTGCTTGAGGTTTTTGAATTTTGAATCTTTCTTGACGGCAATAACCCCATACTCAGCGCCAAAAGTTGCCAGCCAGTAAACACTATCGGGAGTCGCCCCTTTGTAGATACCCTGTGCCAACCGCGCCGACGTACTTGTTGATGCTGCAACAATCAGGTCATTGTCGTTATTGCGCTCCTTGGTAACGTGGGCAAATGCAACCCCGCCGCCACCACCAGACATATTTCTGACCTGCATTGAGTGCTTGATGAGTTTGAGTTCAAACAGGTTTTTAGCAGTGGTGCGGCAAATAAAATCCCAGCCACCACCGGGATTTGCCGGGGCAATACACTCGGGATTCTCGGGCTCGAAAGCCTGTACCGAGGGAGTTGAAAAAATAGCCAGCATCGCAATAACAGCGAAAGTGGCCGTAAAAGTGCGGATAATTCTCCTCATCATAATAGTTTCCTCCTCTAGTGTGGGTTCGATCTTTAACGTCTTATTAAAGATCATTTTGGCATTAACGTTACGCAGCAGATCTTAGTTTCCCGACAAACTTAGCTTCTGAATAAAACAGTGTAAATAATCGAAACATAATATTTTTTTGTTTCATTAAAACCATATTGTTCATATTGTTCATGCCGTTAAGGGACGCTGATACAGTGACCTTTTGATCAACACGACAAAGATATCGACACAAAATTTTCATATACAGAGCCGCAAAAGACCAGTACGATAATTATTTTCGGGAACATCCGGGCATGGTGCACAAGAGATCAATAAAACAAAGTCGAAAAACAACTGTCAGTCTGCAGACACAGATGATTCTGCTTGTCTGCCTGTTGGTTCTGTCGCTGACATTGATTGCCGGTGGCATGTATACCGCGATGATAGGGGGCGCACTTGAAGAGCAAATTGGAAAACGTGCTCTTCAGGTCTCCAAAGCCGTTGCCCAAATCCCTCTGGTCAAAAAACAGATTCTGAAACAACAGCCCGATGGCACACTGCAAAAGCTTGCCGAACACATCCGGCAGGAAACCGATGCCGAATTTATTGTTATCGGTAACCGCGACGGTATCCGTTTTTCTCACCCCAAGCCAGATCGCCTGGGTAAAAAAATGGTTGGGGGAGATAACACCCTCGCCCTGAAGTATGGAGAATCGTACATCTCAAAGGCGGTCGGAACTCTCGGCCCCTCGATCCGTGGCAAAGTCCCCATCTTTACCGATGACGGCGAGGTTATCGGTGTTGTGTCGGTCGGCTACCTGCTCGAAGATGTTCAGAAAATTATCCGCTCCCACCAGTACAAAGTTGGACTGCTCATCGGGGGGCTGATGCTGCTTGGAATTTTTGGGGCAATCAGTATTTCCAGCCGTTTTAAGAAAGCGATTTTTGGCTTGGAACCGGAACAGATTGCCCGGCTGTTTACCGAACGGGCCGCAATTATCGAATCGATCCGTGAAGGAATTGTCGCTATCGACCGCAATGCCAAAGTCACTGTTGTCAATCAGGTCGCGATTAAAAACCTGGGCAAACAGGATGAGAGTGAAATCATTGGACAGCATATCAGGGACGTTTTGCCG
This sequence comes from uncultured Geobacteraceae bacterium, assembly GCA_964592545.1. GTDB lineage: Bacteria > Desulfobacterota > Desulfuromonadia > Desulfuromonadales > Geopsychrobacteraceae > Desulfuromusa. The sequence goes on along the minus strand of CAZQFI010000338.1, from coordinate 2,471 downwards.
GGAGCAAAATTGAGCCGTATCCTGACCGGAGGAAAGCAACGCATTGACCAGGAACTGAGTGTCGGAGACGCGACGATGATTATCAATACCGTTCCGATGCTGGATAATGAGAAAATCATCGGTGCGGTTGCCAGTTTCCGGAGAAAAGATGAGCTGGATATTCTGGCAAAGCAATTGTCGCAGGTAAAAGAGTATTCGGAGATGTTGCGCGCTCAAACTCACGAATACTCAAATAAACTCCACACAATTGCCGGATTGATTCAAATTGGCCACGAAAAAGAGGCACTGGAACTGATCAGCAAGGAATCTGCGGGTTATCAGGGGCTGATAGCGTTTCTGGCAAAGGCGGTCCCCCATCCGGTCATTGCTGCTTTTATTATTGGAAAATACAACCATGCCCAGGAGCTGCGAATCGATTTTGAAATTGACCCGGACAGCCAGTTGGTCGATGTCCCTCCTGAACTAAATCGCGAGAAAGTACTGACAATCCTTGGGAACTTGCTCGACAACGCTTTTGATGCGGCACTCCAGCACAAAAGATCGCCACAGGTTAAATTGTCGATGACTGACATTGGCAATGATCTGATTTTTGAAATAGAAGATAGCGGTTCGGGAATCGCTCCTGAGCTGACCAACAAAATTTTTGAAAAGGGATTTTCGACCAAACATGAGGACCGGGGTCAGGGACTCTATCTGATCAAGAAGGCATTGCACGACCTCAATGGCCAGATAACCATTTCTGACAGTGACATGGGCGGTGCATTGTTCAGCATATTTATTCCGAAACAGAGGGACGAGTCGTATGGAACTGAAAGTCTTGATTGTTGAAGATGATCCAAAAATTGCCGAGATTCATCGTCACTTCACCGAAAAGGTCGATCACTTCAGTGTCTGCGGGATTGCCAGCTCTCTCGATGATGCGGAGAAGATGAGTGGGCTGTTTGAACCCGACCTCATCCTCCTTGACCTCTATTTTCCCGAAGGTCTGGGAACTGAAATTCTATGGAAAATCCGGGCGCGTCATCAGGCAACTGATGTCATTCTCATTACTGCTGCGAAGGAGCTGGAAACGCTTCAAGATGCAATCCGCGGCGGGGTCTTCGACTACATTCTGAAGCCGGTGATGTTTCCCCGCTTCAGCGAGGCCCTTGAGCGTTTCAGAGAATATCGCGAACGCATGGCCAAAGATGCCACCCTCGATCAAAATGAGATTGACCGCCTGTTACACCCCTACAAAGATGCCAGCCCGGGAGAACCCGAATACCCTAAAGGCATTGATCCCCTCACCCTGAAAAAAGTCTGTGCAGTTTTCAATCAGGAGCACCCCGACGGATTCAGCGCTGAAGAAGTTGGGCAACAGATAGGAACCAGCCGCACGACAGCCAGACGCTACCTTGAGTATCTGACTGCAAACAGTCAGCTGACTGCGGAATTAATCTATGGCGCGGTGGGACGTCCGGAACGAAAATACTTTGCCACATGATTTCAGGGAACAATCTCAGGGCAAATCAACTCTGATCACCGCCATGGCCAGGAAGACGATAATGCTGCCTGTTCAGAATTTTTTCCATAATGATAGAAAAAATAACGACCAACGGTAACGACACCAACAACCGGACAACGGTGAAACGAATCCCGAGAATGGTCGCTTCCATAATACGCATCGGGATCATCACCAGCGATGCCGCCGTCAGGTAGGTCATGATCATGGAGTAGCGGGCCCCTTTGTGATAAAGGGCATTGGCAACAGGAAACGCGACAAAAACACCGCCAACCGTTGTTGCCGCCAGCAAAATTGCCCAGATAAAGCCGCGAAATCCCGATGTCTCCCCAAAATGCTTTTCTATCGTTTCCCGTTTTGCCCAGACATCAAACAGACCGATCAGAACAAAAGCTGGTGGTAGAATCAGCAGCATATCCTTGGCAAACAGGGAGAAGTTCTCCCCCATCCGTATTCCCGGTGTAAAATGGAAGAGAGCAGAACCGCCAAGATAGGCAAGGAATGCGAAGAATATCAGATAATTGCGGGTCGATTTTGCCATCATGACAGGATCTCCCCGTAGCAAAACCCGATCGTCAGTGAAATAATCACGGCAATCAGAAAGCTCCCGCCATTGCGCAATAAGGTTGCCCGGACTCCCAGATATTCCTTTTCCAGGGGATAAGTGAGAAGACCCACCATCATCAGGGTTGTAACAAACGCCGCAACAATCATGTAAAGGACGCCCTTTTCGACCAGAACTCCCGCCAGAGGATAGGCAATAAAACCGGGCATAATTGTTACCGACCCGAGAATGAGACCAATCACCATCCCTAGAAACGTATTATCCTGCCCAAGATATTCCGCAATCAGGCTTTCACTGAAAAACAAAATAACGGCAACAAAGATCAGGATCTTCAGATAATCTGGGAGAATTTTACGAAATTTTTTCAATCCGATTTTGATTCCCTGAAGGGTTTTCTTGCGATCT
>CAZQFI010000337.1:0-3180 GCA_964592545.1 uncultured Geobacteraceae bacterium | reverse complement strand
TGGTGTTGTGGCACCCCAAGGGTGCAATGCTTAGAACGATTATCGAGGATTTTGAGCGCAAAGAACACTTAAAGCGTGGTTACGAGATTGTTGTTGGTCCGCAGATTCTAAAAACCGAATTGTGGAAGATGTCGGGTCATTACGAAAACTATCGTGAAAACATGTATTTCACGGAAGTTGATGAGCAGGGCTACGGCATCAAGCCGATGAACTGCCTGGCCCATATGCTGATTTATAAATCGAAGCCACGTTCTTATCGCAATTTACCGATCCGCTACTTTGAACTGGGAACCGTCCATCGCCACGAAAAATCGGGGGTTCTCCACGGACTGCTGCGGGTGCGTGGTTTTACCCAGGACGATGCCCATATCATTTGCCGACCCGACCAGATCGACTCCGAAGTGAAGAGCATCATGGCCTTTGTTCAGGATGTTGCTGCGATTTTCGGCTTTGAATATGTCATGGAGTTGTCGACGCGTCCCGAAAAGTCAATCGGTAGCGATGCCGATTGGGAACAGGCGACAACTGCTCTTAAAAATGCCCTTGATGACAGCGGACAACCCTATGAAATCAATGCCGGCGACGGCGCTTTCTACGGGCCGAAGATCGATGTTAAGCTGAAGGACGCGCTTGACAGAGAGTGGCAGTGTGCTACAATCCAGTGCGATTTTACCCTGCCGGAGCGTTTTGACCTCACTTATGTGGGTGCCGACGGTGAAAAACACCGTCCGGTGATGTTGCATCGGGTGATTGTTGGATCGATTGAGCGCTTTATCGGGGTGCTGATTGAACACTATGCAGGAAGCTTCCCGCTCTGGCTGTCGCCGGTTCAGGCGATTGTCTTGAATGTGACCGATAATCAGGCTGCTTATGCGCAACAGGTGTTTGAAGAATTGCGTGCTGCCGGTGTGCGGGTTGAGCTTGATATCCGGAATGAAAAGCTTGGTTTCAAGATTCGTGAAGCACAGGTTGCCAAGATTCCGTACATGCTGGTGATCGGTGATCGTGAGATGGAAACCGGTACCGTTGCACCGCGTTATCGTGACGGCAAAAATCTTGATGCCTGCAGTGTGGCTGATTTTATCAGCCTGGTTCAGAAAGAGTCGGCCGCGTATAAATAGAGTTATTGAGAGCAGAGTTCCCGTTTGGAGCTTTGCTGTTTGTTGTTTACCGGGAATGAAAAGGACAGAGGAGCGAAGTCATAGCTAAGGAAGCGAATATCAATGAGGCCATCAGTGCCCGTCAGGTTCGGGTCATTGATGATGAAGGCGGTCAGCTCGGCATTTTGAGTATTGATCAGGCGTTGAATCTTGCCAGCGAGCAGGGGCTTGATCTTGTCGAGGTTTCACCCCAGGCTGATCCACCAGTTTGCCGGGTTATGGATTACGGTAAATACAAGTATCAGCAGGCAAAGCGTGCCTCAGAAGCGAAAAAAAAGCAGGTTAAGGTTGAAATCAAGGAAGTGAAGATGCGTCCCAAGACGGATGAACACGACTTCCAGTTTAAAATCAAACATGCGCGGCGCTTCCTCGAAGAAGGAAATAAAGTCAAGCTGACAATCATGTTTCGTGGTCGGGAGAATGCCCATCCCGATCAGGGGATGAAGCAGCTGACCAAAGCGGTTGAGGCTCTGAAAGATGTCGGACAGGTCGAGTCACAGCCAAGTAAAATGGGACGGTTCATGACCATGATGGTCGGTCCGCTGAAAAAGTAACCGGCTGTCAGTTGTAATAACGCACTAAAGTAACAGGAGAGACAGATGCCAAAGATTAAGACCAATCGTGGTGCCGCCAAGCGTTTTCGCAAGACCGGTACCGGAAAAATCCGTCGGAATAAGGCTTATACCAGCCACATTCTGACCAAGAAGACCACAAAGCGGAAGCGTGATCTGCGTCAGTCGGTTATTGTCGCTAAAGCAGATGCACGAAATGTTGCCCAGTTGGTTCCGTATTTGTAGAGAGTTCTGTTGCCCGAGGGTAACAGGGTTGTGAACTGTGGGGACAATCTCCCCCTGCAGATCCGGCCACGGCAGATGCCGAAAAAACATTATTTTTAAGAAGGAGCAAGTGAGATGCCAAGAGTAAAAAGAGGCTTTAAAGCCAGACGTCGTCGTAACAAAGTACTGAAACTTGCCAAGGGCTACCGCGGCGCACGGAGTAAGTTGTTTCGTTCAGCAACAGAAGCCGTCGACCGTGCTCTGAATTATGCTTATCGTGATCGTCGTGTCAAGAAGCGTGATTTCAGGGCATTATGGATTGCCCGGATCAATGCAGCAGCTCGTGATAACGGTCTCTCCTACAGTCGCCTGATCCATGGACTGAAAAAAGCCGATGTTGCACTCGATCGCAAGATTATGGCAGATCTTGCTGTCAATGATCCGGCAGGTTTTACTGCGGTTGTCGACGCCGCCAAGGCTCAGTTACAGTAAACTGTTCTTAGCCGTTTCGGGGAGGTGGAGTTAATCAACTTCACCTCCTTTTTTCGTTTCCGATGATATGTTTTAACCCCTTGCTTCAGGGGGTGTTCTGATACGGATATTTAATATGGAAGAGCGTTTAAAAAAATTGCAGCAGGATGCATTGCTGGCGCTGGAGAAGGCTGTTGACCTGAAGGCGCTGCAGGATGTCCGGGTCAAGGTGCTGGGTAAAAAAGGGTCACTGACTGAGATCATGAAGGGGATGCGTGATCTGTCGGCGGAGGAGCGCCCTGCTATCGGTAGTCTGGTTAATACCCTGAAGGATATTTTTGAAAAAGCGTTTACTGCACGGCAGTTGACCTTGCAGCAGCAGGAGATTTCCGACCGTCTGGCGAGTGAAAAGATTGATGTGACCCTTCCGGGACGTAAAAGTGTTCGGGGAAGCCTCCACCCCGTGACCCTGGTGACCGATGACGTTGTTGATATCTTCTCGCGACTCGGGTTTGCTGTTGCTGAAGGGCCGGAAATTGAGCACGATTTCTACAACTTTGAAGCGCTCAATATTCCCAAAGATCATCCGGCGCGTGATATGCAGGATACCTTTTATATCAGTGATGAGCGGGTGCTGCGGACCCATACCTCACCGGTGCAGATCAGGACGATGCTCAAACAGGAGCCTCCGGTGCGGGTGATTGCCCCGGGGACTGTTTATCGTCGTGATTCCGATATCACTCACAGCCCGATGTTTCATCAGGTGGAAGGGT
>CAZQFI010000336.1:0-4248 GCA_964592545.1 uncultured Geobacteraceae bacterium | reverse complement strand
CCGGAACAGGGAATAAATGAGGTTTAGCCTTGACCGCTCCGGTGCTTTGAATTATACCTATCAGTTCAAATAAACCATTGTTTTTTTTTCACCATTTTTCAGGAGGCTCTAACTTATGAAGAAAATTATTGTTCTATTTTCGATTCTTGCTCTCGCGCTGAGCATGACAGCGACTGGTTTTGCTGCCGATACCATCAAGCTTGGTGTTGCCGGTCCTCACAGTGGCGACCTGGCACCCTACGGTATTCCGGCAATGAAAGCTGCTCAGCTGGTTGTAAAAAAAGTCAACGCCAATGGCGGCATCCTCGGCAAGCAGGTTGAGCTGTTGATTCAGGACGATCAGTGTAAGCCTGAGATCGCAACCAACACTGCAACCAAGCTGGTTACCGATGGTGCCGACGTTGTTCTCGGTCATATCTGTTCCGGTGCAACCAAAGCTGCTCTTGGTATCTACAAGGACGCTAAAATTCCGGTTATGTCCCCGTCGGCAACCAATCCGCCTTTGACCCAGAGTGGCGACTATCCGAACTTCTTCCGGACAATCGCTTCCGACGATATGCAGGCAAAAATGGCTGTTGATTTCGCGATCAACAAGCTTGGGGTTAAGAAAATTGCCATCATTCACGACAAGGGTGACTACGGTAAAGGGTTTGCCGAGTTTGCCAAAAAGTTTGTTGATGAGTCCGGAAAAGCTGAAGTTGTCTTGTTTGAAGGGATCACCCCGGGTGCGATCAACTACGATTCAATCGTTGGTAAGATTCGTCGCGACAAAGCTGAAGCTTTGATTTTTGGTGGCTACCATCCAGAGGCTTCCAAGCTGGTCACGTCAATGAAGCGTAAGCGCCTCAAGACTATTTTCCTTTCTGATGACGGCGTTAAGGACGACAGCTTCCTTAAGGTTGCCGGTGATGCAGCTAACGGTGCTTATGTGACCGGTCCCCGCGATCTCTCCAGTATTCCTCTGAATGCTGCTGCAACTGCCGAATTTAAAGCCGAGTACGGTGCTGAGCCTGGTGCTTTCTTCCAGGAAGGCTACTCCGCTGCTCTGGCCCTGCTGAATGCTATCGAAAAAGCGGGTTCTACTGACTACGATGCTGTGACCAAAGCACTGCGCACCGATTATGTTGATACCCCTGTCGGTAAAATCAAGTTCGACAGCAAGGGTGACGCAGAAGGCGTTGGCTTCTCGGTCTACAAAGTTGAAAACGGTAAATTCGTAGAACTCAAGTAGAGACACAGAGGTGGTGGCCATTGTTTGTGCCGGCCCCCTCACTTGTATGAGTTGGATCTTTCAGGGAACTGGCGTTTTTGTCGGTTCCCTGAAACTTTGTTAACCCGGAAAACGCAGTCGTTTTCCTACCTATAGTTGGTCGGTATCTATGGACTATTTTCTTGAACTCTTCTTTGGTGGACTCACCCGGGGAAGTATCTATGCCCTGATTGCTCTGGGCTACACCATGGTTTACGGCATCATTCAGTTGATTAACTTTGCCCATGGTGAAATTTATATGATTGGCGCCTTTGTTGCGCTGATTGTTGCCGGTGTCTGTACAATCTACGGGATGAGCGGGATCTCAATTTTGATTCTGGCAGGAACGATTGCTGTCATCTATTCCTGCGCTTACGGTTATACCCTGGAGAAGGTCGCATATCGGCCATTACGTAATGCTCCGCGCCTTTCTCCTCTGATCAGCGCCATCGGGATGTCGATTTTTCTGCAGAACTATGTCCTGCTGGCACAAACCCCCGATTTTCTCCCGTTTCCCCATTTGATTCCAGATTTTGAGTTTATGGAACCGGTCGCCTATATTATCGGTTCGCCCGAACTTGTTATCCTTGTGACAACCTTCGTGACGATGATTCTTCTCACCCTGTTGATCAAGAAAACCAAGGTGGGGAAAGCGATGCGGGCAACCCAGCAGGATATGGATATGGCACGGTTGGTCGGAGTGAATGTCGACCGGGTTATTTCTCTGACTTTTGTTATCGGCTCGGCTCTGGCTGCAATCGGTGGCGTTCTGGTGGCCTCGTATCAGGGACAGGTAAACTTCTATATCGGCTTTCTCGCCGGGGTTAAGGCGTTTACGGCCGCTGTTCTGGGCGGGATCGGATCAATTCCCGGCGCCGTCCTGGGGGGACTGGTTCTCGGCTGGGCTGAGAGCTTTGCTGCCGGTTACATTTCCAGTGACTATGAAGATGTGTTCACGTTTGGATTGCTGGTTCTTATCCTGATCCTGCGGCCTGCCGGAATTCTCGGTAAGGCGCGCAAGCAGAAGGTTTAAAGGGTGACGGATATGGTAGAAAATTTTAAAAAATCAATTGTCATTTCACTCTGGTTCGTTTTTCTAACCTTTCCCCTGATGGTTGTCCGCGTCAACACGATGGATCAGGTTGTTGTGTGGCGCTGGATGAATATCCTCTGGGTCGCCCTCGCCAGTTTCGTTCTGTCGTACATCTGGCGCTATATGCTGGAGCGGCAGCAGGTTCGGAAAAAAGTTGCTGACGAAGGAGAAGAGACGCGCAGTAAGGTTGCCCTCCTCCTTGAGGATATGACCTTCCGCTATCGTGCCATGGGGGTTCTTCTGGTTGCCGCACTGGTTTTCCCCCTGGTCTTTGATACCTATCAGAGCACGATCATGATTTCGGCATTAATCTATGTCGTCCTTGGTCTCGGCTTAAATATCAGTGTCGGGTTGGCCGGTCTGCTTGACCTTGGTTACGTTGCCTTTTTTGGGGTCGGTGCTTATACCTACGCCCTTTTAAATCACCATTTCGGGCTTGGCTTCTGGACAATCCTGCCGATAGGGGGCGTTTTCAGCTGTCTGTTCGGGGTTATTCTGGGGTTCCCGATCCTCCGCTTACGTGGTGACTACCTCGCTATTGTCACTCTCGGTTTTGGGATGATTTTCAAGGTTGTCATGGAGAACTGGGACAGCTTCTCATTCGGCCCGAGCGGCATCGCCGGCATCGACAAACCAAGTCTGTTCGGTATCGATCTTGGTATCGAAGGTTCGACGATCTACATCTATTACATCATGATTGCCCTGGTGATTTTTACGATTCTGGTGACAAACCGGTTGAAGAACAGTCGTATCGGGCGGGCCTGGATTGCCATGCGTGAGGATGAAATTGCCTGTGTCGCCATGGGGATCGATATTGCCCGGACAAAGCTCTCGGCCTACGCTCTCGGTGCTTTCTGGGCCGGAATGGTCGGGGTTCTGTTTGCTTCTAAAACGACCTTTATCAACCCGGCCAGTTTCACCTTTATGGAGTCGGCGATTATCCTCTCGATCGTTGTTCTTGGCGGGATGGGATCAATTCTCGGTGTTATTCTCGGCGCATTTATCCTGATATTGCTCCCCGAATATTTACGGGCATTTTCTGAGTACCGGATGCTGGCATTTGGTGCCGCAATGGTTATTATGATGATTTTCCGTCCTCAGGGAATTATCAGTAATCTCCGACAGACGTACGAATATAAAAGTTCGAAGGAAAAGACCAACAATGGCTGAGAATAAACATAAATTACTGGAAGTCAAAGGGCTGACGATGGACTTTGGCGGTCTGCGGGCTGTCGACAGCGTTACGCTGGAAGTCCATGAGGGTGAGATTGCCGCCCTGATCGGGCCTAACGGTGCAGGGAAAACCACCTTTTTCAACTGCATCACCGGAATCTACAATCCGACCAAAGGGGATATCCTGCTCCATCCCAAAGGATTGAAGACGCGCCGCCTGAACGGCTTGAAACCGAATAAAGTTACCGAAATGGGACTGGCACGGACATTTCAGAACATCCGCCTGTTCCCCGACATGACGGTCCTTGAAAATGTGATGATCGGGCGCCATTGCCGGACATCCGCCGGGATTTTCCGGGCGATCGTCCGCGGCAAAAAAGTCAATCAGGAAGAGAATGATATTGTCGAATCGAGCTATAATCTGCTTGAAAAAGTTGGTCTGGCCGATTCAGCCAATGAATTTTCAAAAAACCTCCCATATGGTGCACAGCGGCGCCTCGAAATCGCCAGGGCGATGGCAACAGATCCTTTTTTGCTGCTGCTCGATGAGCCGGCTGCGGGGATGAATCCTCATGAAACCAGCGAACTTGAAGGGTTGATCTGTAAAATCAGTCAGGAAGACCGGATTGCTATTTTGCTGATAGAACACGATATGAAACTGGTTATGAACATCTCCAATCCCATCTACGTTATGGAATACGGAAAGAAGATTGCCGAAGGAAGTCCTCAGCAG
>CAZQFI010000335.1:0-5055 GCA_964592545.1 uncultured Geobacteraceae bacterium | reverse complement strand
CAAAATAACCGCAACATTTTTCTCTCCAAGTGCCCGATATCACCCTTATCGGAGCTGATAGAAAAACCCGCGCTCCTGCCTGACCGCCTCAATTTTACCTTCGGCTTCAAGCACATCGAGATACTTGTTGATTTCACTGGTATGCATCCCGAGTATCTGGGTTAGGTCGACAAGGGTACACGGCCTCCGGGAAATCGTCTCCAGAATGGTCGCCTCGGCATCACGACGATAAGCTCGAATATTCTTCCGCTGCGGCGCTGCAGCAATAATGGTCACATTCTCCAGATTGAGCCGTTCAACGACACGCCGCAGTTCCTCCGCCGTCGCCCCGCGCAAATTGGCTTCTGTTCCCGGTCGATCCAAGGTGTTTATCTGCACAGCATCTGGCTTGATTTTCAAAACGGTTTCACGCAGTTGCTGTACCTCGCTGTCACCATCATTACAGCCGGGCAGGATGAAAATCTCCAACCAGATTTTACCGGAAAACTCACGACTGAAATCGATCAAACCCTGCAGATATTTTTTAACCGGAAGGTTGACCGGCGGACGATTGATCGCGGCAAAGATATCTGCAGACACGGCATCAAGAGAGGGGAGGACAACATCGACATCACTCAGTTCAGCTCTGACCTGCTGATCGTAGAGCAATGTCCCATTGGTCAAAACCGCAATGGGAATATCCGGTTTATTCTGCTTCAGAAAGGCAACAACGTCCCCGATCCGACTGTTTAATGTCGGCTCTCCCGACCCCGAAAAAGTGATAAAATCGGGGTCGGGATTATTGGCAAAAAAATGGCTGAGTTCTTCAACAATTTTGGAGTAGGGAATGTACTCTTTTCTCTCAAGGGTCAGCCTGGTTGTTTTACCCACCTCGCAATAGACGCAGTCGAGGGAACAAACCTTCCGTGGAACCAGGTCAACCCCGAGTGACATCCCGAGACGCCTTGAAGGAACCGGCCCAAACAGGAACGTGTACACGTTAATTTCTCCCTTTCGTTGCCAACCCCAACCATCAGGCCGGCGGAAGAACCTTGTTGATCGCCTCGAGAATCATGTCGATCTCTTCGCGCTGAATCACCAGCGGTGGAGCAAAGCGGACGATGTTCTCGTGGGTATCCTTGGCAAGAATCCCCTGTTCTTTCAGTTGATTGCAGTAAGCCCGCGCACCACCGACTTCGGGGTGGAACTCGAGGGCCACCATCAGGCCGCGACCACGAACCTCCTTGATATCAGGGTGAGAAATTTTCTTCAGTTCTGAAAGGAAATACTCTCCCTGCCTGAACGAATTTTCTATCAGCCCCTCATCAAACAGCACCTTCAATGCCGCTCGGGCAATAGCACACGCCAGCGGATTACCGCCAAAGGTACTGCCATGCTCACCCGGTTGCAGAACCCCGAGAATTTCAGTATTGGACAACACCGCAGAGACGGGATAAAAACCACCCGACAAGGCCTTGCCGATAATCGTCAGATCGGCCTCAACCCCTTCATATTCTTCGGCCAGCAATTTTCCGGTCCGACCCAGCCCGGTCTGAATTTCATCAAGAATCAGAACAATATTGTGCTGATCACATAACTCACGGGCTTTTTTCAGATAACCGGCCGGGGGAATCATCACCCCCGCTTCACCCTGAATCGGTTCGATCAGAAACGCAACGGTATTCTCGTTGATTGCCGCCTCAAGAGCAGCTGCATCACCAAACGGGACACACTTGAACCCCGGAGTAAACGGGCCAAATCCGGCACGGGCATTCTCATCGGTACTGAAACTGACAATACTGATAGTGCGCCCGTGAAAATTGTTTTCACAGACAACAATCTCAGCCTTGTCTTCGGCAACGCCCTTAACGGTGTAACCCCATTTACGCACCGTTTTGATCGCTGTTTCGACCGCCTCGGCACCGCTGTTCATCGGCAGGACTTTGTGGGAATTGGTCAACTGGCAAAGTTCCCGATAAAACGGGCCAAGCTGGTCATTACGGAAAGCCCGGGACGTCAGGGTCAGCTTTTCAGCCTGCGCAACCATCGCTTCCATAATTTTCGGGTGACAGTGTCCCTGATTAACCGCCGAATAGGCAGCAAGACAATCGAGATATTTGTTGCCATCAACATCCCAGACCCAGACCCCTTTGCCCCGCGACAGGACAACATCGAGAGGTTTGTAGTTATGGGCACCAAACCTGTTTTCAATGTCAATGAATTCGCTCTGTTGCATGGTTCAACTCCTGCGTGATAACCGGTTTTTTCAACAAAGACCTGTCATAGCATAGAGAGGTGGTTTTCGTCTGTATTTTTCTCACGGGGAAATTAATTTGGCAGGGTAAAATGGGGACCATTTGTCGGACACGCTTTCAGCAAAGACAAGGTCTCCTGTGCAGAGATCGGTTTGCTGTAAAGGTAGCCCTGGACCTCGTGGCAGCCAAGATTACGCAAATAATCGAGCTGATTGAGGTTTTCCACTCCGGCACCGACAACCTTCAGGTTTAAACCTTTTGCCATCATCGCAATGCCGTCGGCCACACAGATCTGGCCATGATCTTCTTCGATTTCCCGGACAAATGACCGCCCGATTTTGAGGGCATTCACTGGAAAGTTCTGCAGGAAACTGAGCGACGAATAGCCGCGACCAAAATTGTCGATCGTCACCGAGATGCCATAATCACGCAAAGTCCGGAGATTTTTCGCAACTGCCTGCTCCCCCTTGTTGAGACCGTGTTCGGTAATCTCGACTTCAAACAGATTTGCCCGATAATGGAACTTCTGCAGCGTCTGGATAAAAAACTCGGCAAAATCGGGCTGGCGGAGCTGCACCAGAGAGATGTTCAGTGAAACCTTTATCTGCGGCAACCCCTGCTGTCGCCAGCGATGCAGTTCTTCACAGACCCGGCGCAGAACCCACTTGCCAAGGGGGACCATCAGATTGGAAGACTCCGCGGCAGTAATAAAATCTTCAGGATAGAGGAGACCCCGTTCCGGATGTTGCCAGCGCAGCAATGCCTCCATTCCGATAATGACATGGCTGTAGGAATCGACCTTCGGCTGAAAGAAAACCTGAAACTGATTCTTTTGCAGAGCGTAACGCATATCCCGCTCAACAGACAGAAAACTGGAGTTACTGTCCATGGTATCGCTGTAGAAACAATAACCATCCTTGCCGTTTGCCTTGACATGATACATGGCGATATCGGCACTCTGCAGCAGCGTATCCCGGGTTTTTCCGGCGTTGGGATAAACAGCAATTCCCAGACTGGCACTCAGATAAAGTTCGTGATCATTAATACTGAAAGGCCGGCGGATCTCCTTGAGAATTTTTTCTGCGACGGCAGCAACACTCTCTTTACTGGAGACCTCGGAGAGTAAAAGACAAAACTCATCGCCGCCAAATCTCGCCAGGGTATCCTCTGCCCTCAAACACCCAAGTATCCGCCCTGAAACCTGCTGAAGAACCAGGTCACCAATGATGTGACCCAGCGTATCGTTGATCAGCTTGAAGCGATCCAGATCCATAAACAGCATGGCAAACTTCTGACCACTCCTGCCGGCGTGAGCAAGGGCCTGATTCAGCCGGTCATCAAAAAGGACCCGGTTCGGCAACTGGGTCAATATATCGTGATAAGCCTGATAACTGACGTCTGCTTCAGACTGCTTACGCTCGGTAATATCCCGCGCACACCCCAGTGTCCCGGTAAACTTTTTCTCACCCGATTCCGTGTCTTCGTACAAGCCAATTGCGTTCAGTTCGACAATCAGCTCATGGTTCTCAAGGCACCCAACCTGTCCATTCTCCTGATTGACCTTCAACCGGATCTCAATACTGTTCGTTGCCCGATCGCCGGCCCGTTGTTCACTGAAAAAATTGTGAATTTCAGCGGCATTATGGGGATGAATAACAAAAGAAAAATGTTTGCCAAGTAACTCATGGCGCTTATACCCGAGCAACGCCTCAGCCATATCATTGACATAGGTAAAATGGCCTCGGGTATCCAGCATGTAGATAAAATCGGGGGAATTATTGACAATAAATCGGTGCAGCCGCTCTGACTCACTCAGGGACCGCTCAATTTTCAGGTGCTGTTTTTCCAGCTGATAGCGTTCAACGGCACAGCTGACCGCCTCCAGAAGCTCTTCAGGCTTGTACGGTTTACGGATAAAATCGTAGGCACCAAGTCGCATCGCCTCTTTGACAAAAGAGAATGACGTTTCGCCACTGACAACAATCACTTCCAGATCAAGCCCGGCCTGGCGGATAAACTCAAGAACTTCAAGACCATCGATCCCCGGCATCTGCAAGTCAAGCAGCAGGAGCTGATATTCGGCATCCTGCAGTCGGGTGATTGCTTCGCTACCACTTTTCGCCAGATCAACCTGATACCCATTGATCTGCAGCAACGCCTGCAGGCTGTGCAACAAAGACAGCTGATCATCAACGATCAGAATACGTGCTCGCTCAATCTTTGGTGCTGCCAAACTGTCTGCAATAACCTGACTCTGCACAAACACTCCTAGGAATCGAACGTTCGCTCATCTTTACGTGGAATCTGCAAATGAAACCCGGTCCCCGAATCTCGGGAACTGTAACAGCTTATCCGGCCACCGAGATCATCGACCATCCCTTTAACAATGCTCAATCCCACCCCGGCATGTCCCGCACCCTTGGTACTGACAACCGGCCGGAACAATTTTTCCTGAAGCTGCGGGTCAATCCCCGGGCCGTTATCAAGGACAACCAGTTCAACATATCGTCCATTATCAGCCGAACACCCTTCACGGGTGAGAATCTGAATCACTCCCCCGTCAGCGACCGCTTCGGCCCCGTTCTTAAGCAGATTGATCAGAATCTGTCTGACCAGAACCGGATTTGTGGCAACAGGTTCAAGGTCGTTTTGCAAATCAAATTTGATCTCAATCTGCCGAGGCTTAATTTCCGTATCACTCAGAGCATCAACAGTATCCTGAACCAGCTGATTTAAATCAATACTACATTCCGGAAAACCGGGAATTTCCTGCCGGCCAAGATAGTAGTTAAGGATATCATCGATCCGCCTGACCTCTTTT
>CAZQFI010000334.1:0-5834 GCA_964592545.1 uncultured Geobacteraceae bacterium | reverse complement strand
GAAATCTTGCTCATATCTTCAACGACCCCATAGGTCTTATCGGTGAGGGTTTTTGCGATCAGATTAACCGCTGTTTTATGGTCGGGACATTCGTACTCCTCCCGGTAGGTTTCGCGGCCGGGAACTTCGTGGACGATGTACGAGTCGCCAATAGTGACCCGCTCTACCATTCCTTTGGCAATAACCTCTTTTTTTGTCCAGTCAAAAAGCTGATACTTTACCGAGGAACTCCCACAATTCAGTGCCAGAATATCCATGTGTTTATCTCCTTGTCCGCTTGAGTCTATGATAAAGGATTGAAATAGCGTGTAGTTACACGGGTCGCAACATTTTTATAACAGAGGTTTATTTTTTAGGATGAGTCGCTAGGCTAGCGTAAATAGCCGTTTTTTGGCAAGGCTTTTTCTGCTCTGGACAGCAGATTGATTATCTGCTAAAAGACTCATCAATGCACACCCGACGGTCGGGTGAAAACTTACAAATTTTAGGAGGAAAAACTATGGCTCATGTAATTTCTGACGAGTGTATTGCTTGTGGTGCCTGTCTCCCCACTTGCCCCGTCGAAGCAATCAGTGAAGGCGATATCTACTCCATCAACGCAGATGAGTGCACCGATTGTGGCGCTTGTGTTGATTCTTGTCCGGTAGATGCGATCTCTGCTGAATAATCGACGCAGATACACGTAAAAAAATGAGACGGTGACTGTTTTTGACGGTTGCCGTCTTTTTTTGTCTTTTTTTATTTTCAGGGGGATTTGGATCGGAGGGGATTATTTGGTAACAGGTTTTGACGACGTTACTTTAACACTGAATTCGGAAAGGTTTTTGGGCAGATCCTTGAAGACGATATCGAACGGGATCGCCTGTTTACTCGCTACCTTCATGTTACTGAGACCCTCTCCAAACTGATTCCCCATAATTTTTTCCAGTTCTTCAAAAGAGAGAGCCTGGAGCTTGTCGTCGGGAATGGGGTTTCCACAGAACACGGTTTTCTGCAATAACGGTTTGCCGTTCTGGTCAAAAATAACTCCCTTCACCTGAATCGCGGCCCGTGGTTCAGAATAGTCGTTAATCGCCTCACCGCGAATTCTGAATAATTCACCGACCTGTTCATTCTGGATAAACTGCCCTTCCAGTTTGACCAGAGTGATCTGGCCGGTTTGCACCGGCCGATCAATCTGTTGTCCAAAAATCTGCTGAATCGTCTGGTTGAGCTGGTCAGTGCCATTCATATAAACAAAGACACCGCCGATAATCACAATAGCCAGTATCAGCAGCAACAAAATACGGATAATGCTGGAGACTGGTCCCCCTTTTTTTTCCGGGATCTGTTGTGCCGGGGGTTCGGGTTCAGTCGGGGGGGCTGCGGAAACTTCTTCCTGCACGTCTTGCGGTTCTACGGCTGCAGGGATGTCTTCAGCGCCACTGTTTTCTTCTTCGGCGGTTATGATGACTTTTTCAATCGGGCTGACAGAGTCACCGAAGGTAAAATCTTCTTCGGGCTGCTCCGTCGCTGTAGAACTTTCCTGCGCGTCGGTTTCTGTCCCAAAACTGAAGGTTTCAGCCTCTGGGGTGGATGAATCCAACTCTTGAAAGCGATCGTAACTGAAATCGGAGTCCTCGGAATCTCCTGCATCAAAAGTCTCAGTCTCAGGATCTTCCGCTACGAATGGAGCGGGTTCTTCTGCAGGGATGGGGGGAGCAGGTCTTTCAGCGAGAAAAACGTGTTTACAACGGGCGCAGCGAACCTTTGTCCCCCCATCGGGGATTCGATCCGAGCTGACGTTGAACTTGGTCGAACACTCAGGACAAACAATGATCATCGGGCGTTCTCCTTTGCTGTTATTAGAATTAATAGGTTAAAAAATTCTATTCGTCAGGATACAGCCAAAGCTTTAGTAAAATCAAGCTTCTTCGACCAGATAGATATCGGGAAGGTCACGGTACTTCTCATCGTGATCAAGACCATAGCCAATAATAAAGCCGTCATCCATACTGATGCCGATGTAGTCAGCCTCAATATCGACTTCCCGGCGCGCCCGTTTGTCAATCAATGTGCAAATTTTCAGGGAGCGGGGTTCCTGCAGCAGCAGCTTGTTGAAAAGGCACTCCAGGGTGTAGCCACTGTCAACGATATCTTCGACAATGATAACGTGGCGGTCTCTGATCGGCATCTCAAGCTCTTTGCGGAACTCGATAATCCCCGATGTCTGGGTTCCAGAGCCGTAACTTGCCAGCCTGACAAAGTCAATAACAGCAGGAGTTTCAAGCTCTCTGATAAGATCGGCAATAAATAAAAAGGAGCCTTTCAAGACTCCAACCAGCATGATTTCCTGATCGCCGTAATCCTGGCTTATTTCGTGGCCAAGACGTTTGACTTCTGTCGCAATTCTTTCGCGTGAAAAAAGAACTCTGCGGTTCTGCTCCGCCATATTATTTGTAACTCCTTATGATTTTGAGTTGACAGCAACCTATAGCAGGAAAAAAGGCGTACTGTCAATTGCGACCGCCCGATATCTTTGCCCTTGGGTCTATTAGGTTTCTTCTTTGATGACCAGGATAAGGTTCAGCTCGTTACCGTCGGAAAGATAGATCGGAAAGAGCAGCGCTATTGAATCGTCGGGGATGGTGCGATTATCATCATTGATTTCGCACGAGAATGCGGGGCGACTTGTCATGTTGAAGGCTTGCTTTGCTGCCTGACTGATAGCATTGCCACAGATGATATTTACAAATTTACAGACGGTTGTTTCGATATCTTCGGCTGACGCATTTGTCTTCTTTTTCAGTGTTGTTGCAGCAATCAGTTTTTGACTTTCATCACTCATGGTCAGAATGAAGCGTGCCGTTGTTGCATCGGTCAGTTCGACTTCGTAGGCGAGTGGTGCCGGCGGGATCGTGCGTATTGGTGAACACGACCCGATCCTGAATGTTGCTCCGGCGATCCGGGTCAACATTTTAAACGTCATATCGGCAAATATCCGCCAGATTTCCCGGTGAGGAACGTGTTCCGGAATCTCAATTTCACCGGAATCTCCCGTTTTTCCGATTTGTTTGAATTCAGTGAGATAAACTTCAAGTTTTTCTGGCGTGACAGCCCCAATTTTGACCAGTGCTTCACCGATGTAGAGGTGGCGTTGCTGCTGGTTATCCAGAACGTGCTTGACCTGTGCCGACGTCAAAAATCCCAGCTTAACCGCCATATCCCCAAATTGGAGATCCTCGTGACGTTGGGCACGGTGGGTCAAATAAATCTGTTCTTCAGTCATCAGACCCATCTCCAGCACCAGATCTCCGAATCGATGGTTACTCTTCTCCTGGAGCTCAATTGCACGAATCAGGTTTAGGCCCGATATGACTTTCTTTTCGATAAGAAATTGACCAAAAAATCTGGCTGCCATCTGTGTATTTCTCTCTTTGGCTTTCTGTCGTGACACAACCGGTTGCCATCGGTTGGTTTTCAGTTGCATAAATCGGGGTTGTGGCGTATAAAGTACAGCCCATGCGCCCGTAGCTCAGCTGGATAGAGCGCTGCCCTCCGGAGGCAGAGGTCAGAGGTTCGAATCCTCTCGGGCGTGCCATAAAAATTTATCAAGGTCAGCAGCTTTAAACTGCTGGCCTTCTTTTTTTGTCCTGAGAATCAGTGTTTTTTCAGGAAACGATCGACGACTTCTGCAACTTCGGGTGATGCTAACCGCTCATTAAAGAGATCCAGCTCACGTGACATCGCGGTCGTTACAGCATCTTCCATCCCCCGTTTAAGCAGTGCCTTGGCTGCCTGAATCGATTCGGGTGATTTTTCCGCCAACCGTCGGGCGGTTTCAAGTGCCTTGTCGAGGAGATCCTCTTCGCTAACAATTTTATTGACCAAACCAATTCTCTCAGCCGTTTCACTGTCAAATTTTTCACCCAGCATAATGATTTCGGCCGCTTTCTGATAACCGATCAGATGGGGGAGGATGTAGCTGGTTCCCCCTTCGGGTGACAGCCCCAGATTGACAAACGGCAGGGAAAACGTTGTCGCTGGGGTGGCGTAAACAAAATCACAGTGAAACAGCATGATTGTTCCAATTCCCAGTGAGATACCGCTGACGGCCGCAATCACCGGTTTTTTTGCATGTCGCAATGCATCGAGATAGAGATTGTGCGGGTAGATGCGGTCAGGGGAGGGCCCATCACGGAAATTCCCCAGGTCGTTGCCACTGGTGAAACACCCTTCCAGACCATACAGAAGGGTGACCCGGATAGTATCATCGCCATCGGCTGTCCTTATTGCCTCGGCGAGCCCGGCATACATCTCGGGCGTCATGGCATTTTTTTTCTCCGGGCGATGGATCTGAACACAGAGGGCGGATTCTTTACGTGTCGTGAGAATGTGTTTTGTCATTGCTTTGTTTGACTCTTTTGAATGGTGTTGGCCGTGATACAATGCTTCACCGATTCTAGATTTCAACACGGGTTCCGACCGAAGCGAAGAAAAATCTCTCACCAAAGCGCTCGGCAAGGATTCTCGCTCCCCTCAGGCCGGTACAGTGTGATGTGCCGATTTTTTCAACCTGCAATTCTTCCAGGCGGTCAAGGGTTGCGTTCATTTGATCTTCACTGCAGAATTTTAAATGGGTGCCGCCAAGAACCATATAAATTTTCTCCTGCCCGGTGACCTTGATGGCATGGTCAATAATATTGATCAGTCCGGCGTGGGCGCAGCCGAGGAGGATGACCAGCCCTTTGTCGGTGTTGATGAACAGCGAGAGATCGTCGTGAAGGGGATCGGCAATCTGCTGCCCCGCTTCATTTAGAGACAGTAGGCTCGGGTCGCCGGTTTCTACTGCAGAAAGACGCGGAACATCTCCCGAGAGTGTCAGCCCTGTGGCCACGTCATACGGTTCAGCCGAAAAAATAAACTCGGCTCCCAACTGTTCCAGTTCATTTTGTGGCCATGGCACGCCAATCTTCGTCAGCTTTCCGCTGTTCCGACTAAAGTGTTCCGAGAACAGATCGGGATGAGCGTAGACGGGGATTCTTCCGGTGACTTCAAGAACCTGCTTGAAGCCGCCGGTGTGGTCAAAGTGACCGTGGCTGAACATGATCCCTTTTAATTTGGTGAAATCGATACCCAGCAGCTTGGCATTATTCATGATGGTCATTCCGCCCCCGGTATCAAAGAGGAATTCCCCCTCCGGGGTTTGCAGATGGCAGGCAAAACCGTGTTCACCCAGCAGACCATAGGGACTGACTTTGTCGACATTATTTTCGCATAAAATGGTCAGGCGGATACTCATGACAGTTGCTCCTGTATTTTCCGGATAATCGGTTGATCGGCAGCGAGGATATCATAATCGAGAAGGTCGCCGGCAGCAACCCAGCGATGGTCGGCAACGTCCAGATGTTGAATTTCTCCACTCAGCCAGTGGCACCGGTAGGCAAGGATAATGACGTTGCCCCAGCTGTAGCGATGGTGGACAGTTTCCAGGAGCTCACCAACGTCGACTTCGATACTGAGTTCTTCCTGTAATTCCCGTTTTAAAGCGGCCTCCGGGGATTCCTGTTTCTCAATTTTCCCGCCGGGAAACTCCCAGTAGCCACCCAGCTTTTTATCCTTCGGTCGCAGGGTGATCAGGATTTTTCCGTGATGGTATAGAACCGCGGCACAGACTTTAATTGCCGGCTGTAAATTGTTCGATTGTGACATGGTTGGACTCTCTTCTTCTCTCCACAGAACGGGTGAACAAGGTTTTTTGTTGGCGGTGGTCAGACTCTGTGATAGAAACGCCTCACCGCTTCATTAACATAAGGTTCGTCAGGAGTCGACACCATGTTTCAGTTATCCGACAA
>CAZQFI010000333.1:0-2673 GCA_964592545.1 uncultured Geobacteraceae bacterium | reverse complement strand
TGAATAACTTTGGCGATTTTATCGGGAGGGATTAAATGGGGGAACCGATCATCAGGGTCAAACGATCCCCCGTTTTTTAATCAGGCTTTCTTGTCGTCTTCTTTATTTTTGGGAATTTCTTCAACCTGGGCCTCTTCGATATCATCGTCGGCTTCATTGACCCCTTTTTTGAAGTTGCGCAGCCCTTTTCCCAATGCTCCGCCGACCTGTGGCAACTTGCCAGCACCAAAGATGATCATGACCAAGACCAGAATGATCAGTAATTCCTGTGTTCCCAATCCAAACATAGCAATTCTCCCTGCATATAATTACATGAGCATTTAAAGATGAATTCAGACTGCCAAATATACACCGGATATCGGCAAAAAACAATGAAAGTTCGATTGGCGTTCATTTCAAAGGTGGGGTCCGTCGATTATTGGGGTGAAAAAATGGTCAGGCACGGTTATACTTGGCCAGGGAGCTCAATTGCTCGAAGGGAGGTGGCTATGCGTGAATCTTTGATTGAAGTTGTCTATCTGGATGGGACTGAAAGTGCCGTCAGGAATGATGTTCTGGATGTGCTGATTGCGACACAGAAAATACTTCGTTTTAAGCGTGCTGACGGGTGGGTCGATATTATTCGCCAGAATGCAAAGTTGCGGGACTACCGAAACCGGGAAAAATATCTCGGAGAGGAGAGGCGTACCCCCTGGCCGGTGAAAAAATAACTCTCATGGAGTCATCAGCCAATTTTTTCCTTTCTCTCCTCTTCTGTCTTACAGTCGATACACAGGGTTGTGACCGGTCGGGCCCGCAACCGCTCCAAGCCGATTTTCTCTTCGCAACTTTCACACAGACCGAAAGTTCCGTCTTCGATCCGCTGTAACGCCTGCCTGATCTTATTAATCAACATCCGCTCGCGATCCCGAATCCTCAACTCAAAATTACGATCCGATTCGAGTGATGCCCGGTCGGTCGGATCGGGGAAATTCGGGTTTTCTTCGGTCATCTCTGAAACAGTTTTACCGACATCCTGAAGTAACGATTCAAGCTGTTCGTTCAGCTGGCTTTTGAATTCTGCAAGAGTTTGACTGTTCATCGGCTATCCTTTCAGGCTTCTTCGTCCGTTCTGGAAGGGTTAAATCATCTCTCTAAACTGGGCACAGATGATCAGAACCAGAACAGCGACGGCAAGCCAGGCAGAAACGATATCGCTGCATTTCTGAGGCGGAACATCCGCCAGTTGCTTTGCTTTGTCGCTGACAATTGACGCGGGGGCTTTGTCAATAATCTTTCTCAGCATATCGCCAAACTGATTGTAGCTGTTGGAGATAATCATAAAGTCATCTTCGCTGCTCAGGCTGACAAAAACCCGTTTACGCATCTGGATTGTATCAATATCTGTCAGTTCTGCATAGCTTAGTCGCTTGCTGCGAAACAATTTCTGAACTTCGATCGCAGCGTCGCCGACAATCACCTTACGGCGACTGCTTTCGGCAAACAGAATACAAACCGGGATCAGAAATACAATCAGAATGATCACTTTTGCCGTTGGCAGCTGAAGATAGAGGGTGCTGAGCAGCAGGGTAAAGCTGAACAGGACGACCAGCCCCATCGGCAGCAGGAAACTTTTTCTTATTTTGTATGTGGATGATTCCATAAATTATAATCCTAAATAAAAACTAACTTTAGCAGCTCTGCCTCTTTTTGCCAATACCCGACAGCTATTCCTGCTCACGGGAAAAGAGCCCACTTTTGCCCCCCGATTTTTTCAGCAGACAGATCTCCTTGATCACCATTCCGCGATCGATCGCTTTGCACATGTCGTAGATTGTTAATGCGGCAACCGAAACGGCGGTAAGGGCCTCCATCTCAACCCCGGTCTGCCCGGTGACTTTTGCTGTTGCGCTGATTTTAACCCGTCCTGCTGACGGGTCGCTGTCAAAATCAATCTCAACCGCACTCAGTGGGAGCGGATGGCAGAGGGGGATCAGTGCCGCGGTCTGTTTTGCCGCCATAATTCCGGCCAGGCGGGCGACCGAAAAGACGTCCCCTTTTTTGATCCGCTGCTCGACGATCTGCTGCAGAGTCGCCGGTTTCATGACGATCTCTCCTCCGGCGATCGCTTCACGGACTGTCAGAGGTTTTGCCCCGACGTCAACCATGATGGCCTGACCGTTTTCATCAAAGTGGGTGAGTTCGTCTGTCATGATAAGATTCTCCGGTGTCGATAAAAATCAGACAAAAATAAGATCAAGAGCTTCGCTGGCGTGGCTGATCCCGACCAGCTGAATCGAGTCGGGCGCATCGATATTTTTCAGATTCCCCCTGGGGAGAATACATTGGGTGAACCCCAGTCGAGCCGCTTCTTTGACCCGCAACTCGGGCTGGGAGATCGCCCGGACTTCTCCGGTCAGCCCGATCTCTCCAAACAGAACCAGTTGTGGATTGATGACGCGGTTGAGATGGCTCGATGCGAGGGCGGCAATGGCGGCCAGGTCGACGGCAGGTTCGTCGAGACGCACCCCTCCGGCCACATTGAGAAAGATATCTTGGCCGGCGAGAGAAAGCTCCACTTTTTTCTCGAGAATGGCAATCAGCAGGGCGATTCGCTTGTGGTCAATCCCGATAGCGGTGCGTTGTGGTGTCCCGAAGGAGCTGCTCGAAACCAGTGCCTGCAGTTCAACCAGC
>CAZQFI010000332.1:0-3778 GCA_964592545.1 uncultured Geobacteraceae bacterium | reverse complement strand
GACGGGACGGTTATCCACGTCACCCATAAAGTTAATCCGACAATTGTGGGTGACGATGTCACGATCGGTCATAATGTGACATTGCATGGGTGCCGGATAGGAGATCGCTGCCTGATTGGCATGGGGGCGGTGGTTATGGATGGTGCCGTTGTCGAAGACGATTCAATGGTTGCGGCGGGGGCTCTAATTACGCCGGGAACCACTGTCCTTTCCGGGACGCTGTATGCCGGATCACCGGCAAAATATAAGCGCCATTTGTCGGAAAAGGAGATTGCTTTTTTAAAGCAATCGGCACAGAACTACCTGAATTACGTCAAATCGTTCAGGGGAGAGTGAAGGGTGAAATTTTGAGTCAGGTTGATTTTTCCGATCTTGCAGGCAGCCCGTTGTTTAAAGGGATGGCTGCAAAAGAGATTGAGTACCTCAGCTCTATTTTTTTCGAGAGTCGGGTTCACGAAGGAAAAACTGTTTTTATCGAAAATATGCCCGGCGAGTCGCTTTATCTGGTGAAGCAGGGAGCGGTACAGGTGTCACAAATGCTGGCTGAAGTCGATGAGCAGCATCTGACGCTGCTTGGTGCCGGTGATATCTTCGGCGAGATGGCAATCATTGATGGTGGTATTCGTGCCGCAACGGCTCGGGTCACTAAAAATTCAATTTTATACAGTTTGAGTCAGAAGGATTTTACAACCCTGGCCAGAGAAAAGCCCCGGCTGGGGTTGCAGCTGGTTCTTAATATCAGCCGGATTTTCAGCGGACGGATCAGACAGGCCAAAAAAGATTATCACGCAATGTTGAAAGCCAGTCTGGAGCATTAGCAATGTGTTGCCCATATTCGATATCAATACATACAGCCGGTAGATTTTTTACCGGCTTTTTTGTCCCTTTTTTAGTTGAGAAAACTTTGAGCACGTTATAGTATCCGCGCGTAAAATTTGAACCGGCGGATCACTTTTGCTTTTGACGATTTCCTGAACGACCCAACAGTGGATAACCAGGAGGAACCATGTCTGCACTTTTGAGTCAGCAACTGATATTTGGTCTATTGGGCGGCTTGGGAATGTTCCTGTTCGGCATGAAGACCATGTCGGAGGGGTTGCAGAAGATTGCCGGAAACAGAATGCGGAAGATTCTCGCCGCATTAACCAGTAATCGAATTATTGGTGCGCTGGTTGGTATCGCAGTCACGGCCATTATCCAGTCGTCGAGTGCGACAACGGTCATGGTCGTTGGTTTTGTCAATGCCGGGCTGCTATCCCTGGTTCAGTCCATTGGTGTCGTCCTTGGCGCCAATATCGGGACAACCATTACCGCACAACTGATTGCCTTCAAAATAACAAAATTTGCCCTTCCTGCTATCGGCATTGGTGCCGGCCTTAAACTTTTCGGTAAAAACAAAAAATATTCGTATATCGGAGAAATCATCCTCGGTTTCGGGCTGCTGTTTTTCGGCCTTACGACGATGAAACACGCTTTCAATCCGTTAAAGACCAGTGAAGACTTCAGACAACTTTTCCTGCTGGTTGGGGACTACAAGCTCCTCGGTGTGTTGATCGGTGCGCTACTGACGGTTATTGTTCAGAGTAGTAGTGCCACAATTGGTATCACTTTAGCCCTCGCAACGTCGGGTCTCATCTCTTTTGAAGCCAGTGTCGCACTTATTCTGGGCGAAAATATCGGAACCACTGTCACCGCCAATCTCGCTGCAATCGGGACCAACCTGGCGGCCAAGCGAACCGCTTTTTCCCACTTTTTGTTCAACGTTCTCGGTGTCATATATATGCTAATCCTGATGCCGTGGTTTATGAAATTCATTTCCGCAATCACCCCGGGGGATGCCGACTTCGTTGTCCAAACCCAGGCACAGGCGGCCAGCTTTGGTGCTGAAATTGGCGATAAACCCTATATCGCCCGCCATATCGCCAATACTCACACCCTTTTCAACATCATTAATACCATTATCTTCCTGCCGTTTATCGGTGCTCTGGCAAAACTCTCCACATTGGTTATTCGCGGGAATGACGATTTAGAAAATCTTCAGGTGAAATTTATTGATGATCGGGTCTTGAACACGCCGCCGGTCGCTATTGGTCAGGCACGCCGGGAAACATTAAGGATGGCGCAAATTGCACTGGAAATGGTGGAAGAGACAAATCAGTTTCTCGAAGATGGTGATTTTAAAAGGATCCGCAACCTGGAGAAAAAAGAGGAGCTGGTTGATATTTTGCAGCGCGATATCCTCGATTTTCTGGTTAAATTGTCACAGAAGTCAATTTCAACTCAGACCTCGGAGACCCTGGGCTCTTTGATGAACATGGCCAATGACCTCGAAAGAATCGGTGACCATTGCGAAAACATCTGGAATCTCGGGATCCGCAAGTTTGAAGGGAAAATCAGCTTCTCCTCCTGCGGTGAGAACGAGGTTGCCAGTATTGCCGAGAAGACCCGTGATTTTCTTAAATTTGTCGTTGACGCGATGGAGAAAGAAGATCAATCCATCGGTGCGAAAGCCATTGAATTTGAGGACACCATTGACGGCCTTGAAGAGAGTTTGCGAAAAAATCATATTGATCGACTCCATACCGGTGAATGTGCAGTGCAACCCGGACTGATTTTTATTGATATCCTCCATAGTTACGAAAAAATTGGCGACCACACCTATAATGTTTCCGAGGCTGTTCTCGGAGAAAAATAATGCGTGCAGCGGCCATTGACGTCGGCAGCAACACCATCCGGATGGTGATTGGTGAGTGCCGTGATGGCAGACTTATTCCACAGCGTTATGATCGAGAGATTGTCAGACTTGCCGGGGAGTTTTCTCCCCGGTCAGGATTGGCAGATGCCAGTATCTCACGTGCGCTTGCTGCGCTGAAATCCTTCCATAAAACCCTGATCACTGAAAATATTTCTGTTTTGCGGGTCGTTGGTACTGCCGTTCTACGCCGTGCTGCCAATCGTCAGGATTTCATCGCCAGGCTTCACCGTGAGACGGGGTTACGGCTCGAAGTCATCAGCGGTGATGAAGAAGCGCGACTGACCGCACGTGGTGTCCTGTCGGTCATTGAACCCGCGGTTGACACGGCAATTATTATCGATATTGGTGGCGGCAGTACCGAATTTATTGGTATCACTGCCGGAGAGATATGTTTTCAGACCAGCTATCCTTTAGGGGTTGTTCGGCTATGTGAAGAATTTCCCTCTGCGGCAGCGAGGACAGATGAGATTTGTCGGGTTATTGATATTTTTTTGGCGAAGCTGAGACAGACCGGACTGGATCTCCATAACTGTCAACTGATCGGGACTGCCGGGACGGTGACAACCCTGGCTGCGCTAGATTTAGGGTTGATCAAATATGATGCAGCTAAAATAAATAACCATCATTTATCACATAGTTGCCTGTTAGATATTAATCAACAACTTAAATGTTTGCCGCTAGCGGAGCGGGAGCAGTTGGCGGGGATGGAAAAGGGGCGCGGGGATCTGATCCTTCCCGGTTTGGAAATTATTTTGACGCTCCTCAAAAAACACCCATTTCCCCACCTGATTGTTGCTGATGCGGGATTACTTGAAGGGGTTTTTCTCGGTCTGTGTGCTGTTAACTCAGATTGACAGATACAGGGTGATTGCCTATTATCCTTAAGCTTTATGTCGCCTGTCACATTCACCCCTAAACTTGCTATTCAAGGGTTATTATGAAGAAAGTCCTACTCTCCGGTAACGAGGCTATTGCCCGTGGAACCTACGAGGCCGGTGCGCTGGTTGCCTGTGCCTATCCCGG
>CAZQFI010000331.1:0-2389 GCA_964592545.1 uncultured Geobacteraceae bacterium | reverse complement strand
ACCGTCATTCAGTGTCAATGCCGCGCGGCAGTTTTTCCACTGCTTTGGTTGCGGGGTTGGCGGCGATGTTTTTTCGTTTCTGATGAAGGTCGAAGGGCTGACTTTCCCCGATGCGGTTCGGCGGTTGGCCGCGCAGCACGGGATCGATCTTGAAGAGCGGGTTCTTTCTCCCGAAGATGAAGCCCGCCAGCGGCAACGGGAACGGTTTTACCGGATTAACGAGGTTGCCGCGGACTACTTTCACCAGCAGTTGATGGAACATCCGGCCGGAGAAGTGGCCCGGCGCTATATGAAAACCCGGGGCTATGGTCGTAAAGCTGCGGGTGAGTATCAGATCGGCTTTGCTCTCGATTCGTGGGATGGGCTGGGAAAGCATCTTGAGCAGCAGGGATTATCGGTGACCGATGCCCGGGTGCTGGGGCTGGTGCGACCCCGCAAGCAGGGCGACGGTCATTACGACCTGTTTCGCAACCGCCTGATGTTCCCCGTTTATGATCTCTCGGGGCGGGTTGTTGCGTTTGCCGGTCGGGTCCTTGATGACAGCAAACCGAAATATATCAATTCGCCCGAATCACCGATTTACCACAAGGGGCGGGTTCTGTTCGGTCTCTATCAGGCCCGGCAGGCGATGCGCCAGAGTGGTGAAGTCCTGGTTGTCGAGGGCTACTTTGATCAGTTAGCCCTTTATCGGGCTGGATTTCCGCAGGTTGTTGCGACGTGCGGGACGGCTCTGACGACAGAACATGCCCGATTGCTCAAGCGCTATGTGCAACGGGTGATCCTGCTGTTTGATCAGGATGCTGCCGGAAAGCAGGCGACATTCAAGGCGATGACGGTGTTGCAGGAAGAGGGCGTTCCGGCAGCCGTGATCGAACTCCCGGCCGGTGACGATCCCGATTCGTTTCTCCACGGGCAGGGTGCCGAGGCTTTCCGTGTGCGCCTTGAAAAAGCACGTTCGGTGATGGATCTGTTTATCGATGATACCCTCTCCGAGGCGGGGGACGGGATTGAACAGAAGGTGCGTGCTGCCGAGCGGATTGTTGCTCAGATCGCGGGTCTCAGCAGTGAACTTGAGCAGGATCTTTATCTGAAGGAGCTGGCACGGCGCAGCGGGATCGATCTTGAGCAGCTGAAGAAACTCCTTAAAAAAGTTGCCGGTCAGGGACAGCGGCGCCAGCCAAAGCGGAACCATGTCGTTACGCAGCAGCCGGATGACTATCCGTTACCGGAACCACCGCCGGAGGAACCCGGTGGCGAATATGCTGTCGTTTCAAAGGGACGGGGTGAGCAGAAACCACTGTGGAGTCGTGCTGAAGAGCTGTTGCTGTGTCTGTTGCTAAATAATTATGTCTCCCATGGAGAGATTGCTGCCGCCGGTGGGCTGAGCCTTTTTTACCACCCCGACGCGGTTAAATACGGGCAGTTAATGCTCGATCATGCCGGTGAAGACGGCATTGACAGTAAAACTTTGTATGAAAAGCTTGACCCTGAAGAGGTTCGCGTTCTTACGGGGATTGCGGCTCTTGACCAGGGGCAGTTTGGTGAGAGTGTTAACGACTTTTTTACCGGGTGTCTACAGGCACTCCAGCGGGAACAAAAAAAACGGCAACGTGATGAGTTGCACGACAAGATTCGGCGCTGTGAGCAGGCGGGAGATCCGGAACAGCTGAAAAAATTACTGGAAGAGTTTAAAAATCTGAAGTAGCAGGTACACTTACAGGAATATATAAGTCTGCATATTATTCAGGCGCAGAGGAGAATGGGCAATAATGGCAAAGAAAATAAACCCGGATGAAATTCAACAACTGATCGACATGGGCAAGGACAAAGGCTTCCTCACTTACGATGAGGTCAATGATATGTTGCCAGCCAACATGGTGTCTTCAGAACAACTTGAAGATGTCATGAGCATGTTCGGTGAGATGGATATCGAAATTGTCGAGTCCGAAAGCAAGGCGACCGGTTCCAAGGACGATGAAGGGGAAGAGAACGAGCGCGAAGTTGAGCTCGAAGCGGGAACCCTTGGTCGAACCAGTGACCCGGTGCGGATGTATCTGCGCGAAATGGGGCAGGTCGCCCTGTTAACCCGTGAGGGCGAGGTTGAGATTGCCAAGCGGATTGAGGAGGGTGAAGCGCAGGTGACCGAAGTTGTCATGCGGACTCCGATTGCCGCTGAGGCGGTGACGAAGCTCCTCGCCAAACTGGAAAACGAAGAGGTTCGTGTTTCCGATATCACCCGCGATTACGATGAGGAAGAGGGTGGTGAAGCTGAGGGGAAACAACGCAAGCGGCTGATGGAGCTGTACGAGAAGCTGCAGGCGGTTGAACAACAGCTGAAAGAGATTCAGGAGGCGTTGGACGCGAACCCGGCGAAGAAAAAACGGGAGAA
>CAZQFI010000330.1:0-3224 GCA_964592545.1 uncultured Geobacteraceae bacterium | reverse complement strand
ATCCCGCGTCGTCCGGAACGGAGAAAAGAGGATCAGTTGCTGCTCAGTGACGCCGGTATCGTATGCCGGTTGCGGAGCGCTATCACGAGTGATGATCCTCTGCTTTCTGCCGGAGAGGTTCTGCTGGTGGACACTTTAGGGGAAGTCCTCGATTTTTATGGAGTTGCCGATCTGGTTTTTGTGGGCGGCAGCCTTGTTTCGGTGGGTGGCCATAATCTGCTGGAAGCGGCGTTACTCGAAAAACCGGTCATCTTTGGCCCCCATGTCCACAATTTTAAGGAAATCTCGAAGAAACTGATCCGCGCCGGTGCGGGTGTTATGGTGGCGGATCAGCACGATCTGGTAAGAAAGAGTGTGGTCATTTTAAAAGATCCGATTCGCTGCCGCGCGATGGGGCAGGCGGGAAGCTCCCTGATTGCTGAAAATACCGGGACGACGGAACGGACAATGCGGCATATCAATAAAGCGATAAGATGAGCAGACTGGCGGCACTCCATCGGAAATTTGTTACGGGCGAAAAGCTGGAGTGGTGGGAGAAAGCCCTTTTTTTTCTGCTGATTCCGGTTGCGACTGCTTACGGTGTTATGGGCTGGCTGCGCAACTTTTTCTATGAGCAAGGGTGGTTGTCCGCATATCGCTCGTCCCTGCCGATTATCTCTGTTGGCAATATAACCGTCGGTGGGACAGGAAAGACGCCGACGGTTGACTGGTTGGTCAAAGAATTCCAGCGGATTGGCAAGCATCCGGCAATTGTCAGTCGTGGTTATTCCGGAGATTTTTCCGGAGCTGCCGGGGTGGTCTCTGATGGCAAAGAGTTGCTGCTGTCGGCTGAAATCTGTGGCGATGAACCTTACCTGCTGGCCAGGAAAAACCGGTCCTGCCCGGTTGTGATTTCAAAAAAACGGGCTGAAGGTCTGCGTTTGCTGGAGCAACACGATGATGTTGACGTTGTTATCCTTGATGATGCCTTCCAACACCGTGCGGTTGCCCGCGATGTCGATCTGGTTCTTTTGGATGCCAGATTTCCGTTAGGAAACGGTTGGCCCCTGCCGGCAGGGAACCTGCGCGAATTTTCGTCGGCACTGAAACGGGCCGATTTTTTGCTGATGACTCGTGCAGAACGCCCCGATGTCGAGAGCTTTAATGGTTATCCTGTCTTTTCGAGCAGACATCAGTTGTCCGCTGTCGCGGTCGATCTTAACGGAGGGAATACGTCGGTTGATGCGTTGAAGCCGCTCAGGTTGTTTGCTTTTGCGGGGATTGCCCATCCCGACAGTTTTTTTGCATCTCTCGAAGATTTTGGCCTGACACTGGCCGAAAAGCTCCCTCTTGATGATCATGTTGAGTACGATTTGTCCCTCATTGAGAGGATAAAAACGTTGGCAGGGGAGGCCGATGCCTTGATAACAACCGAAAAAGATGGTGTTAAACTGTTGGCTGATATGTTTGAATTACCGTGTTATCAGGTGCCTGTTGAAATCCGGGTAACGAAATCGTCTGAATTATTTGAAAACATTGTCCAGAAATTGTGGAGTTGTTGAATGTCTATCCGTTCCGAATTGCTTGAGCTCCTCGCCTGCCCAAAATGTAAAGGGGCGGTCTTGTTTGACCGGGAGAGTACTTCGATTGTTTGTGATGTGTGTAAGCTGCGTTTTCCTGTCCGTGATGATATTCCGGTGATGCTGATTGATGAAGCCGAATCGTATTGAGAGACAGATCTGTGGCAGTTAAACAGTTGGGAGCCCAACCGCTGCAACGAATTCTGGTGCGCAGCACCAACTGGATTGGTGATGCGGTTATGACGACACCGGCACTGGCGGCGTTGCGTGCCCACTACCCGCAGGCGGAGATTGTGCTGCTGGCAAATCCTCTGGTTGCTGAGTTGTTCCAGTTTCACCCAAGTATTGATCGTGTGATAATTTACGACAGGAAAGGCTATCATCGTGGTTTTAGCGGCTTGTGGCGCATTGCAAGAGAGTTGCGGGCCAACCGTTTTGATGCGGCAATTCTATTGCAGAATGCCATTGAGGCCGCACTGATAGCTGTTTTGGCGTTGATCCGGAAGCGTGCCGGTTATACGACGGATGGCCGCCGGCTTCTGTTGAATTATCCGGTCCCTGTGACTGATGAGGATAAGCGTTGCCATCATACCGATTATTATCTGGGCCTTCTCGCTCAGTTGGGGATAACGGGCGGAAATGGTCACCTGTGTCTGGCTTGTAGTCATGCTGAGCAGCAGTGGGCTCAGTCGGTTCTCCCGGATGGTGATGTTATTGCCATCAATCCGGGTGCTGCCTACGGTTCTGCCAAACGCTGGTTGCCGGAACGGTTTGCAGAAGTGGGAGATGCCCTCTCAGAGCGTTACGGTGCCACTATCCTGTTGACCGGCGGCCCGGGTGAGATAGAAATCGGTCGCGATATTGCTGCTGCGATGCGTTGTCAGCCGGTGAATATGATCGGCAAAACCTCAGTTAGAGAGATGATGGCTTTATTGTCACACAGCCGCTTGCTGGTGACCAATGACTCTGGTCCGATGCATGTTGCCGCCGCGTTTTCTGTCCCGATTGTCGCAGTTTTCGGACCAACAGACCATACGACAACCTCTCCTGCTGCAGAGAATGTAAAGATTGTGCGCAAACCGGTCGATTGTGCCCCCTGTCTGTTGAGGCAGTGTCCGACAGATCATCGCTGTATGACTGCGATTACTGCTGCTGATGTTGTCGCTGCTGTCACTCAGTTGCTGGATCGTGCCGAATGAAAGTCCTGATTGTTAAAGTGAGCGCATTGGGAGATATCATCCATACCCTTCCGGTTCTCGCTTATCTTCACAGTGTTTCGCCGGAGATTGAGGTCGACTGGTTGGTTGAAGAGGGGTTCGCTTCAGTTCTGGATGACCATCCGCTGCTGAATCGGGTCATACCGCTGCAGACCAAATTGTGGCGTCGCTTGCCTCTGATCTCGATGTTGCGTGAGTTGCGCCATTTTACTTCTCGATTAAGACAGCAGCACTACGATTTTGTCTTTGATCTTCAGGGCAACAGCAAGAGTGGTTTGTTTACACTTCTTAGCCGTGGCAAAAAAAAGTACGGTTTTGACCGTCATCAGGTGCGTGAATGGCCGAACCTGCTGGCAACCCGTTATCGAGTCGCTTTGGGTTCTGTCGATCACCATGTGGCCCGGCGGGCGCTGGCCATCGTCGAGGCAGCACTTCCCGGCGGAACAGC
>CAZQFI010000329.1:0-6971 GCA_964592545.1 uncultured Geobacteraceae bacterium | reverse complement strand
GTGACCCTGTATGAGCAGATGCCGGCTCCACGCTACGTTATTGCGCTGGGTAACTGTGCGATTTCGGGTGGCCCATTCAAGGTTGAGGCAAACTACGATGTTGTCCTCGGTGTTGATGAGCTGATTCCGGTTGATGTTTATGTTCCCGGTTGTCCTCCGCGTCCTGAGGCTCTGATTGAGGGAATTCTGCAGCTGCAGGAGAAAATCACCGGCAAGCGTTTCCCACTTCCGCAGAACAAAATGCCGAAGGGAGCCTAGATCATGGACATCAATCAAATTAAAAAACAGTGGCAGGAGCTATCGACTTCCGTTGAGGACGTTGATTTTTCTGTCAGTGGTTACGATTACAATGTCTGCCTTGAGAGTGGAAAGCTACGCGATTTTGCTGCGTTGATGCTCAAGGAGGGCTTCTATCTCCTGGACCTGATGGCGGTGCATGTAAAGCCGAGCATCGAGGTCGTCTATCAGTTTGCCCATTTCACCAGCGAGACGCGCTGCCGGGTGTTGGCCCGCACATTCGTTGATGAGAATGGTGAACTCCCAACCATTTCCGATATCTATCAGGGTGCTAACTGGCATGAGCGGGAAGCACGTGATTTCCACGGTGTTGTCTTTACCGATCATCCGTATCTGTTCCCGTTGATTCTCCCCGAAGAAGATGTCGATCTGAAGCCGCTGCTGAAGGATGAGGCCAAACTGAAGGATGTTGATGCCGTGAGACGTCAGCCGCCGGCACCGAAGCCCGAACCTAAAGCCAAACCTGAGCCAAAGCCTGAAGTGAAACCTGAGGCCGCAAAGAGTCAGGAGCAGAGCTGATTACCATGGATATTGAAGTACTAGAAGACGGGAAGCATCATCGTTATATCCTGAATATGGGTCCACAGCACCCGAGTACCCACGGGGTTTTGCGGGTTCTTCTGGAGCTTGAGGGCGAGTATGCGATGGATCTTCTCCCCGTACTGGGTTACGGGCACCGCTGCCACGAAAAGATTGCCGAGTTCAAGCCGGCTAAATCGTTTATGCCAAATACGGCACGGATGGATTATCTGGGAGCGCTGATTTACAATCACGGTTTTGCCCATCTGCTGGAAAAAGCCTGTGGTATTGAGGTTCCCGAGCGGGCTGAGTATATCCGTGTTATCACGTCCGAACTCAACCGGATTCAGAGCCACCTCCTCTGGTATGGTGCCTATCTCCTCGACCTGGGTGCATTTACCCCGATCATGTACACCTTTGATGATCGTGAGCATATCCTTGATATCCTTGAGGACATTACCGGTTCACGGTTGACCTACTGCTATGTTCGGGTTGGTGGTGTCTGTAAAGATATCGATGATAAATTTGTCACGGCCACCCGGGCTTTCATTGAGCGGTTGCGGGGTCGCTTCCCGATGTACGACGATCTGGTCAACGGCAACGTCATCCTGCAGAAACGTCTGATCGATGTTGGCGATCTGACTCCGGAGATGTGTGCACGCTACGGAATTTCGGGTCCGATGTTGCGGGGAACCGGGGTTGCTTACGATATGCGCCGTGCCGAGCCTTACTCCGTTTATCCGAAGTTCGATTTTGAGATTCCCACCGAGACGCGTGGTGACTGTATGGCCTCTTTCAAGGTGCGCTTCCGTGAGATGGAGCAAAGCCTGAGAATTATCGAGCAAGCTCTCGATAGCCTGCCCGAAGGTCCGGTCATGGCCGCTAAGGTGCCAAAGAAGCTGAAGATTCCGGCTGGTGATTACAACTGTTCGGTTGAGGCTCCCCGTGGTGAACTCTCATACTATCTTGTGTCTGACGGTTCGGACGTTCCGTATCGTCTCAAAATTAGAACTCCTTCTTATTCCAACTTGAGTGTTGTCCCTGAGATGTGTGCCGGAATGCTGGTATCTGATGTTGTATCGGCGATGGGCTCTCTGGACCTGGTTATCCCCGAGATTGACAGGTAGGGTATATGGAAACCTTTTACAGTATTCTTCCGGAGTTGATTCGGATTGTCGTTTGTGCCATCTGCGGAGCCGTGATCGTTTTCGGTAACGCGCTGGTGATGGGCTACGCTGAGCGGAAGCTGGCGGGTCACATTATGCTGCGTCCCGGTCCGATGGAAGTCGGTCCTCACGGCATCTACCAGCTGGTGGTTGACGGTTTAAAGCTGATGGGCAAGCAGCTGGTGGTTCCGGCCAACGCCGACAAGCCGCTGTTTATGCTGGCACCGTTGCTGGCATTCGCTCCGGTCTTTGTTCCGATGCTGGTCATCCCGTTCAGCGACAAGATTCAGGGCTTTGATCTGGATGTCGGTCTGCTGCTGATTCTGGCATTTGCTTCGATCAACGTGCTGGCTATCCTGATCGGCGGCTGGGGTTCCAACAACAAGTACTCGTTGTTTGGTGCCTTCCGCTCGGTTGCCCAGAACGTTGCCTACGAAATTCCGATGCTGATTTCGCTGCTGGCGATTGTCTTTATGACCAACACCTTCAGCCTCAAGGGAATTGCTGAAGCACAGAGCCCCGTCTGGTTCATCGTTATCCAGCCGCTGGCGTTTCTGATCTACCTGGTTGCAATGGTTGCCGAGACCAACCGGGCTCCGTTCGACCTTCCTGAGGCCGAGAGTGAGTTGACCGCCGGTTTCCATACGGAATACAGCGGCATGAGTTTCAGTCTGTTTGTCCTCGGCGAGTACGCCAACATGTTTATCGTCTGCAGTGTTGCGACGGTCTTCTTCCTCGGCGGCAGCTCCGGAATTCCACTGCCGTACTTTGAGTACAGCGGGATTATCTGGTTCCTCCTTAAAGTCTACCTGCTGATGTTCTTCCTGATCTGGATTCGCTGGACCTATCCACGGACCCGTTTTGATCAGCTGATGAACTTCTGCTGGAAGTATCTGATTCCGTTTTCGCTGGTTAACCTCCTTATTACTGTGGTGATGGTGAAGCTGATATGAAATCCTATTTCTCAGAGCTATTTACGGGAGCCTGGAGCCTTATCGTTGGCTTGAAAGTCACCATCAAGGCACTGTTTAGCCCGATTGTTACAGTTCAGTATCCCCGCGAGAAGATTGAGGTGACTCCCAATTATCGCGGCCATATTGATCTGGTCAAATTTGAAGATACCGGCACCCACAAGTGTATTACCTGTGGCAGCTGTATGCGTGAGTGTCCCTCCGATTGTATCGTCGTCGATGGTGAGAAGCGGGAAGGGGTCAAGGGGAAATACCTGACGATCTTTACCCTTGATTTCACCAAGTGCAGCCTTTGCGGCGCGTGTGTTGAAGTCTGTCCGACCAAGGCTCTTGACTATTCTGACGATTACGAACTTGCCGGATTTACACGTGATGAATTCTACTACGACCTCTTGAAGAGAGTGGAGGAACGGGAATGATCGTTTATCAGTACATCGCCGAAGCTCTCTTTTATGCTTTTGTGGCGTTGACATTCATGGGTGGTTTTATGGCCATCCGCTCAAAGCTGCTGATGCACGCAGTGCTGGGACTGGCCGTATCGCTGTTCGGTGTTGCCGGACTTTATTTCTACCTTGGCAGCCCTTTCCTGACGATGATGCAGATCCTGATTTATGTGGGTGCCGTTTGTATCATCATTGTTTTGGGAGTGATGCTTGGCAATACGCCTGATCAACTGGCAATCAAAAACCTCACCCGGGGCAATCTGCCGCTGGCTCTGGTCGCATGTACGACCGGTTTTGTTGCCCTGTTTATCGCAACGGTCACCCGGACCGAGTTTGTGAAGTCATCGGAGCATATCGGTGATATGTCGATTCAGTTTGTTGGTGAGAACCTGTTGTTCCAGTATTGTCTGGCCTTCGAATTGATTTCGGTCATTCTGCTGACTGCGATCATCGGTGCCATTATTCTGGCTCGTGATGGGCGGGAGGAAAAGACATCATGATCAGTGCCAATTTATATACGTACCTGATTATTGCAGCGGTGCTGCTGGTTATCGGTCTCTACGGTATGATCCAGCACCGTTCACTGATCGGGATGCTGATTTCGAGCGAGTTCATCCTGAATGGAGCTGCTCTCAATTTTATGGCCTTCAACCGCTTTGTTGCACCGAATCCGGCCGTCGGACAGATTTACGCTTTGTTTATTATGGGTATTGCAGCGGCAGAAGCGGCGATTGCAGTCAGTATCATTATTGCAGTCTACCGTAAGTTCCAGAGTGAAGATCCTGAAGCAGTTCAGGATATGAAGAGGTAACTGGTTTCTCTGACGTTTTTGCAGTTGGTGGCAGCAATTAACGGGCGCTGCCTGGTACGATACACCACTTGAGAAAGTACATGTAATGAACACAATTATCACCAGCAAAATTATTATAACGATGCTGATCCCGATGATTACGGCTCTCCTGGTTATGGTCTCGGGGAAAAGGCCGAACCTGCGTGATAGCTGGTCGACGATCGGTGCCATCCTGACGTTTGTCTCGATACTGAGCTTCCTTCCTGTTATTCAGGGGGGCGATCAGCTTCAGTACACCCTGTTTGAGCTTTATCCGGGGATTACTGTCAAGCTGAATCTCGATCCGCTCGGTACGATATTCGCGCTGGTTGCATCGTTCCTGTGGATTCTTGCCAGTCTCTACTGTATCGGCTACATGCGCGGGCTGGATGAGCACGCTCAGACACGCTTCTATGTCTGTTACGCCGTTTCCGTCGGTGCGGCGATGGGTGCTGCCTTTGCCGGCAACCTGTTTACCCTCTACCTGTTCTACGAGATTGTTTCAATCTTTACCTACCCGCTGGTCATGCACCATCAGGATGAGGAAGGTTACGCCGGAGCGAAAAAATACATCATATATCTGATGTTTACCTCGAAGGCGTTCCTGCTGCCGGCGATGGTCATCATCTACGTTCTTTGCGGTACCCTCGATTTCAATTCTGCCAACATCGCTCACGGGATCTTCCCGGCAGATGCCGATCGCTTTGTTGTTGGGATCACCTATCTGCTCTGCCTGTTCGGTTTTGCCAAGGCCGGTATCATGCCGCTGCACAACTGGCTGCCCGATGCGATGGTTGCTCCGACTCCGGTCAGTGCGCTGCTCCACGCGGTTGTCGTTGTTAAGGTCGGTGTCTTTTCCATCTGCCGCGTGATGCTGTCGATTTTTGGTACCGATATCCTCAATGAAACGGGCCTGGGGCTGATGACGGCCTACTTTGTCTCATTCACCATCCTGACCGCCTCGGTCATTGCGCTCACCAAGACAAACCTAAAAGCGCGGCTCGCCTATTCGACGGTCAGTCAGCTGTCGTATATCGTTCTCGGTGTGGCGATGTTGACACCGAATTCAATCACCGGTGGCCTGATCCATATTGCCAACCACGCCTTCGCCAAGATCACTCTATTCTTTGCGGCCGGTTGTATCTTTGTGGCCAGTGGCAAGAAGGATATTTCGGAAATGGGCGGTCTCGCCAAGCGCATGCCGTTTACCATGGTTGCCTTTGGTCTTGCCTCACTCGGCATGATCGGAGTTCCACCGGTCGGTGGCTTTGTCACCAAGTGGTATCTCGCTCTCGGAACGATGGATCTGCATAACTGGATACTCCTGTGTGTTCTGTTGCTAAGTAGTTTGTTGAATGCCGGTTATTTTGTCCCGGTCGTGTTGAAGGCATTTTTCGGAAAACCGCTTGCTGCTGATGAGGGCTTGACGACGAGTCTGGAAGGCAAGCCTCTTATCATGTTTATGGTTTTCCCCCTGGTTGTTACTGGAATAATCTCGGTGCTGATCGGTGTTTATCCCAATCTGTTCCTGGATCTCATTAACCTTATGGTGAAGTCATGATTGTTAATTTTCTAACGTACCTGCGGGAGAGACCCGGCTTGCTGAAATGGTCATTTATGGCCTATCTGGCATTCGCCGTTGTCTTCGATTTCTTTGCTGAGAGGCATCATGCCCATTTCTGGGGCGACGATATTATCGGATTTTTCGCCGTGTTTGGCTTGGTGGGATGTCTGGCATTGATTGTTTTCTGCAAAGGGCTGTCGCACGTATGGCTGGAGAGGGACAAGGATCATTATGACAAGTAGTATTTTTATGCATCCAGCCACCATGTTCATTGTTGGTGCGCTGCTACTGCCGCTGGCTAAGTTACTGAGACTTCAGAAGGTCTGGCTGGTTCTCGTCCCTCTGGTTGCTTTTATCCAGATTCAGTATCTGCCGGAATCGTTCGGAAAAGTTGAATGGCTCGGGTTTGATCTGCAGTTCGGGCGGGTTGATCAGCTGACGATGGTCTTTCTCCACGTCTTCACTCTGATGGCATTGATCGGCAGTATCTTCGGTCTTCATGTCAAAGAGAGTGGTCAGCATATTTCGGCATGGTTGTATGTTGCCGGGTCGCTGGGAACAACGCTGGCCGGTGATTACCTGACGGTCTTCATTTTCTGGGAGCTGATGGCATTTGCCTCTGTCTTCCTGATCTGGTACCGCAAGCGCAAGCGTTCCATCGACGCCGGATACCGTTACCTGCTGGTGCATACCTTCGGTGGTCTGGTCCTGCTGGGCGGGATATTCCTCCGTTACCAGAACCTTGGCGACCTGACATTTGAGTTGATCTCGGTTGATCATGCGACACTTGCAGATTATCTGATTATGATCGGCTTTATGCTCAACGCTGCTGTGCCGCCAATCCACGCATGGCTGCCTGATGCTTATCCTGAAGCAACGGTGACCGGCGCTGTGTTTATGTGTGCCTTTACCACCAAAACCGCAGTTTATGTTCTGGCGCGTGGTTTTGCCGGGTTTGAGACCCTGGCGATTATGGGTGCCATCATGACCCTCTACGGGGTCGGCTACGCGGTTATCGAAAACGATGCCCGGCGGATTCTCGCTTATCACATTGTCAGTCAGGTCGGCTACATGGTCTGTGCTGTCGGTATCGGCACCGAGATGGCGATCAATGGTGCCTGCGCTCATGCTTATGCCCACATCCTCTATAAAGCGCTGCTCTTCATGGGTGTTGGCAGTGTC
>CAZQFI010000328.1:0-1936 GCA_964592545.1 uncultured Geobacteraceae bacterium | reverse complement strand
ACCCGCGGGCGATTGAGGATGGAATTATCAGCGCCGAGACGTCTCTGTTAAAGCCGGTCTACTATTTTTCCCCGCAACTGGATCGGGCGCAGATGGAAAAGCGGATCGAAGAGAGCTTCAGCCAGCAGCGGAACCGGATTTTTCCGCCATCGAAGGGGATGGAACGGATGGCAGTGATGAAGGATTTTGGTTTTCAGGGCCTCATGTGGGACCGGTTGGTCCGGTTTCCCACCAAGACCGCCTGTTGAACGGGAGTATTCAAGTGATCCCCACCGTTGACGTTTTCTCCTCGCTTTTTAACCCCGCTGGTAGGTGTTATGGCTGTTCCTGATTCTCATCCGGAAATCTTTGT
The DNA here is from genome assembly GCA_964592545.1 of uncultured Geobacteraceae bacterium. Taxonomy (GTDB): domain Bacteria; phylum Desulfobacterota; class Desulfuromonadia; order Desulfuromonadales; family Geopsychrobacteraceae; genus Desulfuromusa. Next base: position 1,584 of record CAZQFI010000328.1, on the reverse strand, counting down.
TGTTATCCCGGTATATAATCATGCTGCGACATTAAGGGGCGTTGTTGAGGGAGTGTTGCGTCACCACTCACAGGTTCTGGTTGTCGATGATGGAAGTACTGACAGCAGTGCTGACACCCTGGAAGGGTTACCGGTTGAGCTGCTTCGCTATCCGCAGAACAGGGGCAAGGGGGCGGCGCTGGTTGCTGCAGCGGAGTGGGGGTTGGCACGTGGGTTGACTCATATGATCAGCCTTGATGCCGATGGTCAGCACGACCCTGAGGACCTCCCCAAATTCTTTGCGGCGATTGAGAATGATCCCAGGGCACTGATTGTCGGGACGCGTAATTTTGATCAGGATGGTATTCCCGGTTCGTCCCGTTTCGGCCGGACATTTTCAAATTTCTGGCTCCGGCTGCAGACAGGGAGTCACCTCAAGGACAGCCAGAGTGGTTTCCGTGCCTATCCGTTGTTTATCTTTGAACAACTGAACTTCTGGACTCACCGCTACAATTTTGAAATCGAGGTTTTGGTCCGGTCGGCGTGGGCAGGGGTGGACCTGCGTGATATCGATATTGCAGTCTACTATCCACCCGGTGAGGAGCGGGTCTCCCATTTCCGTGGTTTTATCGATAATTTGCGTCTGACGATACTGAATACCCATCTGACGATGCGTTCGGTTGTTCCCTGGCCCCATCGGAAAATTATTGAAGGGGCTGCGGAAAAGGCTGAGGTGAAGTCACTCTCGGTTTTCCGTCCGTTGAGCTCAATCCGCCAGTTGCTCAAAGAAAACAGTTCACCGAAACAGCTGGCGGTTGCTGCGGGTGTCGGGATCCTGCTTGGTACCCTCCCGCTGCTGTTTTGTCATACAATCGCCATCCTGTTTGTCTGCGGTTTTTTTCGCCTTAACAAGGTTGCCGCTGTCAGTGCCAGTCAGCTGTGCATGCCGCCACTGGTACCGGCGGTGTGTATTGAGGTGGGGTATTATCTGCGCAATGGTCGTTGGCTGACCGATTTTTCTCTTGAAACACTCGGTTACCAGGCGGTGCAGCGGTTATACGAATGGTTTCTCGGCTCACTGCTGGTTGCTCCGGTATTTGCGCTGATCGTTGCAATTATTACCTATCGACTGGCATTGATGATCAGTCGTGAAGGTGACGGCAGAAAAAAATCGGCAGGTCGCAACCGGGAAGAACGGGAGGCTCGCCAGAGATGGACGAGCCGGAGTATCGGCTCATCATGGCAACACCAGTCGTTCTATCTGATGATTCGTTTTGGGGGTCGGCGGGCGGCATATGCACTGCTGTACTGCGTTGTTTTCTACTATGTTCTTCTCCCCTCGGTTCGACAGAAGTGTCGTTACTATCTTTCGCGCCGTTTTCCAGAGGCTTCAGGGTGGACGTCATTCTGGAACAGTTATCGGATGACGCTGGAACTTGGAAAGGTGCTGGTTGACCGGGCACTGGTTGGAATTCTCGGTTCGGAACAGGTGAAGGTGGGACTGGAGGGCAAGCAGGAGCTGCTTGATCTGCTGGCGGAAGAGAAGGGGTTGATTCTGATCAATGCCCATGTCGGTTGCTGGCAGGTGGCGATGTCGGCGCTCGA
>CAZQFI010000327.1:0-3288 GCA_964592545.1 uncultured Geobacteraceae bacterium | reverse complement strand
CCCCATAAAAGTGACCCGATCTTCAAGTTTTAAATCGTGACATAAATTTTTTACCTGCTCAAGGTCGGGACCGTCACCCACGAGAACCAGTCGTGCCCTGATTTTCCCAACGGTTCTGGCAAATGCTCGAATAACGCCAACGGTGTTTTTCGGTTGCCGGAAGTTGGAGATATGCATGATGATTTTTTCGTCCGGAGTGGCAAGCTGTTCGCGTACCTGTGACGAGGCAAATTCAGGGCTGAAAACATCAAGATCGATGAAGTTATGAATAACCTCAATGTTTGTATTCAGGTGGAAGTGTTCCAGCGTGTGTTCCTTCTGGTACTCGGAAACGGTTGTCACACAGTCACTTTTCATAATGCTGTAACGGTTGAGCGGGTACAGCGGCTTATTCTGTCCGACAACCTTTGTATCTGTCCCGTGGATTGTTGTCACGGTGCAGAACCGGTGGCGGCTGATACGGGAAGCGAGGTTCGCACACAGGGAGTGGGGGATTGAATAGTGAGCGTGCATAATGTCGATAGAATATTTTTCGGCAACTTCAATAATCATCGCCGTGAGGGCGAATGTGTAAAGATTATCCTGAAAAAGGGGGTAGGTGATGGGTTCCACCATATGAAAGGAGATATTCTCTTCCTGCCCGACCAGTTTGAACGGCATCGTTCTGGAGATGAAGTGGACATCGTGCCCCAATTTTGCCAATCCGAGACCCAATTGACTGGCAACCAGCCCCGAACCGCCGATGGATGGGTGGCAAACAATCCCAATTTTCATTTACTGCCCTCCTGAAGGAACCGATCAAGAAGTCTTCAATATTTTCTGTGTCTGTGCACAGCTAAAATGGCGGATGCTGAATTTATAGAAGTTTCCCCCGGGTTGTAAAATAACGGTTGTAGGGATTAAAGGTTCGCCGGTACTGGCGAATTTCAATAATAACAATGTTGAAAATACTGGCAATCGGAACGCCGATAATCATTCCCATCACCCCGTAGAGTTTCCCGCCCATGATAATCGCCAGGATAACCCAGAGCGGATGGAGGTTGGACACTTTGGAAATGAGGATCGGGATAAGGATGAAGTTATCGAGAATGATCTGTGCAATCAGCAGATAGACACACAGAACCCACCAGAATTGCCCGCCGGTTCCCAGATCGACGATCGCTATGATCAGTCCCGGAATCATCCCGATAAGAGGGCCGATGTAAGGAACCAGATTTGTCGCTCCGGCAATGACCCCCAGAATCGGGGCATAATGGATATCTGTCAGCGACAGTCCCATCCAGACGACGACGCCGATAATCAGTGCCTCAAGAATACGTCCGCGGATGAAGTGGGCCAGTTGCCAGCTGACGTGAGCGTAGATATCGAGCACCATCTCGAAATAGCGGTTCGGAGTTAAAGAGATTAATCCGCGCATAATCCGGCGACTGTCACGGAGAAAGAAAAACGTAAACAGAGGAACGATCAGGAACAGGCTGCCGATTTTCATCGCCGAATTTGGGGTCTCTTTCAGGATCGCGCCGAAGAACGATTGCGAAGCGGTGCTCATCAGCGTCGCGATATCGTAGTTGACGATAAACGGAAAGTGTTCCTGAGCAACCATCAACAGGCTGTTCATATATTCGATCGCGTGTCTGATGTAGCGGGGGAAGTCGGCCTTAAGAGCCTGGAGCATCACTTCCCAGTTGGGCGGGCCGATCACCAGGAACAGCAGCCCGACACAGACAAAAATCAGGGCGTAGACAATAAAGATGCTCAGGGTGCGGTTAAGCCCTTTTTTACTTTCAAAATACTGAACCGGCGGCTCCAGAAGGAAAGAGACGATCAATGAAATGAGAACGGGGAGGAACAGACCCGCTGTCGCTGTTTTTAAGAGGGCTGTCGCTGCTGATGCCGACGAGTAAATGGCAATTCCCGATGCAATTGCCGTTGTCAGGACCAGATAGAGAACGGCCACCTGCGCCCGGGTCAGTTCGCCCTGATTACCCATTGGACTGCTGCTTTCTGTCCCGGTCATACTGCTTTTTTAACTCAGTGAGCTGAATCCCGCACTGTAGCAGCCGGTCGCTGATGACCCGGTTTAAACCCAGCATAATTTTAGCGGTTGGGACCGGGTGGCGGCGCACGGCTTCGAGGACATCGGAGCGAAACAGCCCGACCAGGACTGTCGGTTCGGTTGTACGCGCCGAGGCACAACGGGGGCGGGAGGCGGTCAGGGCGATTTCTCCAAAAAAATCACCGCTGCTGAGAATGGCCTCTTCCGTTTCCTGACCCTGATCATCACGCCGATAAATTTCAACCTGACCTGAGCGGATAAAATACATCCCGGAGCCGATATCCCCTTCGCCGAAGATCGTCTCGTCCGCTTCATAGTTGCGGACATGGACAATGTTTTCCAGAAAAGCCAGTTCCCGTTTATCCAGCTTTTTGAACATGGGGATTGTCCCCAGAAAGTATGCCAGGGTCTGTTCGTAGCCGCGGCTACGGAAAATATTGCTCCAGATTGGATTCACATTTTTCCCTTTTCAGGTAAGGCCGGCCTCTCAGTCTTTGGTCCGAGCAGCCAAAAATCGATACATTGTTCTATTTCGGCGATTATTATACCAATAAATTCAGTGAGTACCAGACAAAAAGGGGCGGATGTAAACAGCTCTTTATCTTGCCGCGATTCTTGACTATCCTTGAATCCATGATTCAGATCGATTTCAAAAAATACCCGCCGACTCCGGGGGTCTATCAGATGTTCGGCAAGAACGATGAGGTCCTCTATGTCGGTAAAGCCAAGCAGCTGCGCAGCCGGTTACGCAGTTATTTCTCTGCCGGGGGAGACGGGCGGTTACATATCCCGCTGCTGATGGAGAAGGTGGAGAGGATTGAAACAATCCTCACCGATACCGAAAAGGAGGCTCTCCTCCTCGAAAACACCCTGATTAAAAAATACCGGCCCCGCTATAACATCGAACTGCGGGACGATAAAACCTACGTGTCGGTCCGCATCGATCTGAACGATCCCTTTCCAATGATGCAGGTGGTGCGGCAGGTCAAAAATGATGGGGCCCACTACTTCGGTCCCTATTCTTCGGCTGCGGCGATTCGTGAAACACTCAAAGAGATCTACCGTATTTTTCCGTTGCGTCACTCTCCGGTTGAACGTTGTCGCAAGCGTGGTCGCCCCTGTCTGTTTCACCAGATCGGTCAGTGCAGTGCCCCGTGTCATGGAAAGATCAGTCAGAGCGATTATCGGGAGCTGGTGATGGGGGCCATTCGTTTGCTCGAAGGGCGGGAATC
>CAZQFI010000326.1:0-8395 GCA_964592545.1 uncultured Geobacteraceae bacterium | reverse complement strand
CGTCGGGACACCATTATAACCGGTCGCCATAATATTTTTTTCTTTCACCAAAAGTGCGCCCACCTGTCGCCGTAAACATGTCGAACGGGTCGCAACCAATTTGGTGATCTGCATGAAATATTCGTCCCAGCCGGGTCTCTCCATCACGTGACCTACTTCAGACGATGGGCATAAAGGGGAAAGCGTTCACAAAGAGCCTTGACCTCACCCTTGATTTTTGCCAATTCAGCGGGGTTTTCAATATTTTTCAGTGCCCGGTCAATCCACTCAGCAACCTGAACCATCTCGGCTTCTTGCAGTCCACGAGTCGTCGTTGCCGGCGTGCCAATTCGAATACCGCTGGTCACAAACGGGGAGCGGGTATCAAACGGGACAGCATTTTTATTGACGGTGATTCCGGCATCTTCGAGGGCTCTTTCGGCAACTTTACCGGTAATCTCCGTTCCGGTAAAATCGACCAGCATCAAATGGTTGTCGGTTCCACCCGAAACCAGTTTATAGCCTCTCTCAACCAATCCTCCGGCAAGTGCCTGAGCATTCTTGACCACCTGTTGGGCATACGCTTTAAATTCAGGCTGCAGAACTTCTTTAAATGCAACGGCTTTGGCTGCAATCACATGCATCAGTGGGCCACCCTGAATCCCGGGGAAGATATTGCTGTTGAGCTTCTTGCCCCACTCTTCGGTACACAAGATCATCCCACCACGTGGTCCCCGCAGCGTCTTGTGGGTCGTGGTGGTGACAAATTCGGCATAAGGGACAGGATCGGAATGGACTCCCGCAGCAACCAGACCGGCAATGTGTGCCATATCGACCATAACGACAGCACCGACACTGTCGGCAACCTTACGGAATGCCGCAAAATCGATTTCACGGGGATAAGCACTGGCCCCAACGACAATCAGCTTTGGTTTATGCTCTTCCGCCAGTTTTGCGACTTCGTCGTAGTCGATGCGACCTGTCTCACCATCGAGACCGTAAGGGACGATATTGTAGAGTTTGCCGGAAAAATTGACGGGAGAACCGTGGGTCAGATGTCCCCCGTGTGCCAGATTCATCCCGAGAACCGTATCCCCCGGCTGACACACTGCCATATAAACAGCCATGTTCGCCTGTGAACCGGAGTGGGGCTGAACGTTCACATGCTCGGCACCAAAAATTTCCTTGGCACGGTCGATCGCCAGTTGTTCCGCCTCATCGACAAACTCACAGCCACCATAGTAACGCTTGGCCGGATATCCCTCCGCATATTTGTTGGTCAGAACCGACCCCTGGGCTTCAAGGACCGCTTCGCTGACAAAGTTCTCCGATGCGATAAATTCGAGGTTGTACTCCTGCCGCTGCGTCTCTTTGACAATAATTTCTGAAATCTCGGGATCAAAGCTGGTAAGATTTTGCATAACTGACCGACCTCCATAACGGATCAATGTTCTGTAAACAAAAAACGGGGCTCTACTATCGGCCCCGTTTGATTTAACTTTTTGCTACCTGTTGCTCAATAGCTGAAATTTTATCGAGTCGATTCTGGTGTCGCCCACCTTCAAACTGGGTATCAAGCCAGATTTCGACAAATTTCTTCCCCTGATCGAGGGATAAAACCCGCCCCCCCATAACCAGAATGTTGGCATTGTTGTGCTCTTTGGCCATCTGCGCGGTGAACTCATCGTGAACCAGCGCGGCACGAACTCCGGAGAATTTATTGGCTGAGATCGACATGCCAATCCCGGTTCCGCAGATCAAAACCCCGGCATCAGCCTCTCCGGCAGAAACCGCGGCTGCAACTTTCGCTGCAAAGTCGGGATAATCGACCGAATCGGGGCCATCGGTTCCATAATCGGCGCACTCAATACCACGCTGGCGTAGCACATCAAGAACCGCCTGTTTCAACGCGTAGCCACCGTGATCACTGCCAACAACAATCATGCGCCACCTCAAATCTTACGGAAAGCAAGCGTTGCGTTGGTACCCCCGAAGCCGAAGGAGTTCGACAGAACAACAGTGCAGTCCGCCTGACGTGCCTCATTCGGGACGTAGTCGAGGTCACACTCGGGATCGGGCTCGTCATAATTGATCGTCGGGGGAACAATGCCGTTTTTCAACACCAGTGCCGAAAATGCGGCTTCAATCCCGCCGGCAGCACCCAAACCATGGCCGGTCATGCTCTTGGTCGAGCTCACCATAACCTTGGCGGCATGATCACCGAGAGTCGTTTTGATCGCCATCGTTTCGTATAAATCGTTGAAATGGGTCGATGTCCCGTGGGCATTGATATAATCAACCTCCTCGGGATTCAGGCCGGCATTGTTGAGGGCCATCTTGATACAGCGGGCCGCCCCTTCACCACCCGGTGCAGGCTGGGTGAGATGGTAAGCATCACTACTGAGGCCATAACCGGCAATCTCACAATAGATATCGGCACCCCGTTTCCTGGCGCTCTCATACTCTTCGAGCATGACGACCCCGGCACCTTCGGCCATGATAAAACCGTCGCGATTCTTCTCGAAGGGGCGACTGGCCGCCTGCGGATCATCGTTACGGGTCGAAAGGGCTTTCATGACGTTGAAACCGCCAATACCGAGCGGGGTGATTGTCGACTCGGTTCCGCCGGCGAACATCGCATCGGCATCACCACGAGCGATCATATGATACGCATCACCAATAGAGTGAGTCCCCGTCGCACAGGCCGAAACCGATGAGAGATTCGGTCCTTTTGCACCAAAGCGCATCGAAATATGTCCCGGAGCCAGATTGATAATCAGCATCGGAATAAAAAACGGCGTCACCCGCTTGTAACCGCGCTCGAGGAGTACTTTGTGATATTTCTCGATAGCAGGCAGCCCGCCTAAACCCGAACCAACCAGGACACCGACACGCTCAGCGTTCTCTTCAGTAATCTCCAGTCCCGAATCTTTAAGGGCCATTTCAGCAGCAGCAAGACCATACTGAATAAAAAGATCCATCTTCTTGATCTCTTTTTTATCAATAAAGTCCTCGGCATTGAAATCCTTGACCTCACCTGCAATCTGAGTCGGCAGGTCGGAAGCATCAAAGCGGGTCACCTTGCCGATCCCGCACTGACCGCTGGTGACAGCAGCCCAGTTCTTTTCAACTCCGGTACCCAGTGGAGACACAACACCAAGGCCAGTGACGACAACTCTACGCATAAATAATCTCTCTTCGGTAAATGTCTGGATATTTATTTCACGAACTGCCAGAGTACACATCTCGACAGTTCAGGAACATTGAATGGTGTAGATAAAACAGTGGTGTCGGATCATTGATCCGACACCACTCTAAATACAAAATCAGGAAGCTTTGCTGATGTAATCAATCGCGTTTTTAACGGTCTGAATCTTCTCTGCATCATCGTCAGAAATTTCTACGTCAAACTCTTCCTCGAGAGCCATAACCAGCTCAACGGTATCGAGAGAATCGGCGCCAAGATCATCCATGAATGCTGCATCATCGGTAACCTGCTCTTCATCAACACCCAGTTGCTCGGCAACAATCTGCTTTACTCTTTCTTCAATAGAAGCCATTTACTTTTCTCCTTTTCCACGTTATGGAGGCCAAAAATAAGCCCGTTTATTTACATGTACATTCCACCATTCACACCAATAACCTGACCAGTGATGTATCCTGTTTGATCAGCGGCAAGAAACACAACCGCATTTGCAATATCATCTGCGGAACCAAGGCGAGCCAACGGGATCTGGTCTGCCAGTTCCTGGCGCTTATCCTCGGGAAGAGCATCGGTCATCGCCGTCGCAATAAATCCGGGAGCAACGGCATTGACGGTAACATTCCGCTTTGCCAATTCGCGGGCATTGGAACGGGTCAAGCCCATCAGTCCGGCTTTACTGGCACAGTAGTTTGCCTGACCGGCGTTGCCCATCTGACCGACAACCGAAGCAATATTGATAATTCGACCGTAACGTTGCTTGGACATCAGCTTGGAAACGGCACGGGTACACAAGAAAGCACCCTTCAGGTTCACATCAAGAACCGCATCCCAATCTGCCTCTTTCATCCGTAACAACAACCCGTCACGGGTGATCCCTGCATTATTAACCAGAATATCAATCCGATCAAAGGTTTCTTTTGCTGTTTTGACCATCTGATCAACATCGGCAGCAACAGTGACATTCCCCTGGACAGCAACAGCTTCTGTCCCTGCCGCCTTAAGTTCTGCAACAAACTCCTCGGTTGCCTGCAGATCAACGTCGACCGCAACAATCTTGGCTCCCTTGGCAGCCAGTGCCAGCGCAATGCTCCGTCCGATACCACGCGAAGCTCCTGTAATTAATGCAACCCTGTCCTGAACCATAGAACTATCTCCTTCAATAGATGCTCTGTAAATACATTACGTTATTTCTGCAGCTTTTTCAGGCTGGCGATATCGCCGATATTCTGCTGAACGGCGGAACGGTCAATCCGCTTGATCAGGCTCGACAGAACCCGCCCCGGACCGATTTCGACGTAACGGGTCACCCCCGCCTCTTTCATATTTGAAATTGACTCATCCCAGCGAACCGGAGCGCACACCTGTTCAACCAACAGCTTCTTGACCTGAGACTCGTCATGACAGGGAGTAGCTTCAACATTGCTGACCACCGGAAAAGCGAAAGGGGCAACCTCAATTTTATCAAGCTCAGCTTTCAACCGTTCTGCAGCCGGAGCCATCAGGGTAGAATGAAACGGGGCACTGACCGGCAACAAAAGAGCCCGCCTGGCACCGCGCTCCTTTGCCAAAGCAATCGCCCGCTCAACAGCAGAGGTATGACCGGCAATGACAATTTGACCGGGACTGTTAAAGTTTGCCGGAGCAACGACTTCACCCGCAGCGGCATCCTGACACAGGGCCAGCAGTTCGTCACCCTCTATCCCCATAATAGCCGCCATCGCACCGACACCGACCGGGACCGCCTCCTGCATGAATGTCCCACGTAAACGTACCGTCCCGACAGCATCGGCAAGGGTCAGTACACCGGCAGCAACCAGAGCCGAGTATTCCCCAAGGGAATGTCCCGCGGCAAATGCCGGGGTGAGATCGGTTTCCTGCTGGAGAACCCGCAGGGCCGCGATACTGGTTGTCAGAATCGCCGGCTGGGTATTCGCCGTCAGTTTGAGATCGTCCTCCGAGCCCGAGAAACAAAGTTCAGCAAGATCAAAACCAAGGGTATCGTTCGCTTCTTCGAAGACCTGCTTCGCAACAGCAAAGTTATCGGCAAGATCCTTGCCCATCCCCGAATATTGTGAGCCCTGACCGGGAAAAACAAATGCAATCATCGTCTTATACTACCAGCGGATAAGTGTTGAACCCCAGGTAAACCCACCACCGAATGCAGCCGAAAGAATCAGATCACCCTCTTTCAGCAAGCCTTGATGATAGGCTTCGTCAATCGCAATCGGAATTGTTGCACCGGAGGTATTACCGTACTTGTTGACATTAATGAAACTCTGCTCGTCAGTCAATCCCAGACGCTTGGTTGTTGCTTCAAGAATCCGCAGGTTTGCCTGATGAGGAATAAACTGGCCGACATCGGCACTGGTATAACCATTTGCATCCAGCGCCTCTTTCGACACCTTGGTCAGCGACCGGACAGCGACCTTGAAGACCTCATTTCCCTGCATTTTGATAAAGGGTAATTTTGCCTCAAGTCCCTCAATGGATGCGGGATTTCGTGCGCCGAAACCGGGCTGATAGAGCAGTTCCAGATAATTGCCGTCAGAATGGAGATGACATGACAAAATGCCCGATTCTCCCTCCTGTGCCTCCAGCAACACCGCACCGGCACCATCGCCGAACAGAACACAGGTATTGCGATCGGTCCAGTCGACAGCACGACTGAAAGTCTCCGCCCCGATGACCAGTGCCCGCTTACCACGCCCGGCGGTAATAAAATCGTTCGCACTCGACAGCGCAAACAGGAAACCACTGCAGGCTGCCGAAACATCATAAGCATAGGCGTTCTTTGCCCCAAGAGTCGCCTGAACGATACACGCCGTCGCGGGCCAGGGATAGTCACCTGTTATCGTCCCCATAACAATCAGGTCAATATCTTCAGCTTTGACCCCCGCCATATCCATGGCGCGTTTTGCAGCCTTTGCCGCCATGGTCGACGTGTACTCTCCGGGAGCAGCAATGCGGCGTTCCTCAATACCGGTACGAGCGACAATCCAGTCGTGACTGGTATCGACCATCTTTTCCAGGTCGTGATTTGTTCTGATTTCCTCAGGCAGGTAGGATCCCGTGCCGATAATTCGTGCCTTCATGTGCTTGATGACTCCTTTACCTGAATTGAGATAGACCAACCGCAACGTTCAAAGAAGACTCGTCAACTTTTCTTCAAAACGTATCTTGGCATACTCACCTGCTTGCCGAATCGCAATGCTGATCGCCATCGGGTCGGAGCTGCCATGACAGACAATTCCGGGACCGGCGATCCCCAACAACGGGGCACCACCGTACTCGGCAGGATTGGTCCTTTTTTTAAATGCAGCAAACGCGGGACGGCTGAAAAAATAACCGACCTTCGCCCAGAAACGGTTGCCGATTTCCTGCTTCAGCATCGTCCCGATTGCCACAGCCAGCCCCTCAGAAACTTTCAGCAGAACATTACCGACAAAACCATCACAGACAACCACATCGACAGAGCCATTGTAGACATCGCCACCTTCGACATAACCAAGATAGTTCAGGTCGGCATCCTTTAACAGCTGATGCGCTTCACGCGTAAGCTCGTTCCCCTTCTTCTCTTCTTCACCATTCGAGAGAAGACCGACCCGCGGCCGTGACTTGCTGAGAAAATGTTCGACATAGAGACTGCCCATGACCGCAAACTGATACAGGTGCGATGCTTTGCAATCGACATTCGCCCCCATATCGAGCACCAGCGTCTGGCTGTCAAGATTTGGCAGAAACGTACCGATTGCCGGCCGCTCAATCCCCTTGACCCGGCCAAAGACAAACATCCCGCAAGCCATAATTGCACCGGAATTACCGGCACTGACAACGGCAGAAGCGCCGCCCTGCTTCACAAGGTCAAAGGCAACCCGAATAGAAGAGTCTTTTTTCTTTCGGATAGCATCCGAAGGAGAGTCGTGCATCCCGACAACTTCTGACGCATGGTGTATCTCAATATCCAAACCGTCAGTAGTGTGCTTTTCCAGCTCGGACTGAATCTGTGCGGTATCCCCGACCAGAACAACCTCGCATCCCCACTCGCGACACGCAGCAACAGCCCCGGCAACTTCAACGGCGGGAGAATTGTCCCCGCCCATAGCATCAACAGCTATCTTCGTCGACATGGTCAGTATTGAACCAGATCAGATTTCGTCACTGTTGATAATTTCTTTGCCTTTATAGGTACCACAGTGGGGACAGACCCGATGCGGCAGTTTTGGTTCCTGACACTGAGGACAAATGGAAATGCTTGGTGCGGTGATAGAATCGTGGGCACGGCGCATATTTTTCTTGGATTTTGAAGTTTTCTTCTTTGGTACTGCCATTTATTTTCTCCTTGCGGTTGAACAGAATCGACAGTTCAACCCATCTTAGTAAATATCAGAGTGGTCTCTGATTTAGCGACGTCACTTTTTGAAATCCATTCCAGCCAGTGCCGTAAATTTATTGTTAAAAGGTTGACGTGTACAGTCACACGCCTTGATATTTCGGTTACCACCACATTCGGGACACAGCCCCCGACACGACTCATCACACAACGGGCTGATCGGTATCGCCATCAGCAACTGCTCCTGCAGTGGATCGAGCAATTCGAGCGTCTCGTCGCTGTAAGGAATCAACCCCAGTTCTTCGACGTCAAGTTCAATCTCTTCTTCGGTCTCAACCGCATCGCTGCGTGGAACAAAAGTCAGAGTAAACGTTTCCGACAGTGGCTGCTTGAAATTCTGCAGACACCGGCCACATTTCAATCCGACAGTGGCATCAAAGTGGCCATCCACCTCAACAAACTGCCCCGTCCGCTGGAAGCGAAGTTCAAAGGTCAGCGGTTCATAAAAGACCGGTCCGCCTTCCTCAGCCAACCCTACAAGATCCTTAAAATCGGACAGGGTGCAGGTGTAAGCTTGCTCTAGTCCGTCCCCTTTGATATCTTTCAGCTCAAGACGCACATTCACCACCAAGGCAAAAGGTACAGTATAGAGAGAGACAAAACCATGTCAAGTCAAAAGGATGGTCTTAAGACCGCATAGAATGGCGCACTTTCTAGCTTATTCAACACCGATTTGCAAGGTTTTTTTGAGTCGTCCCACCGCTTGGTAATTAATACCAGTAAACGACTTTTTTCTTTCCTCCTCTTATGACGACCTTTATACTCGTAATTGGTATAAATTGCAGGAATTATTCTACGATGTCAGACAAAAATCACGCCGA
>CAZQFI010000325.1:0-9848 GCA_964592545.1 uncultured Geobacteraceae bacterium | reverse complement strand
CGGGCGAGCTACATTACCGGTCAGGTTTTTGCCGTTAATGGCGGAGCGCATATCTAAAATGGCAATGGACGGACGACATCGGGTTGCAATCACCGGGATCGGGATTGTCTCGTGCCTCGGAAATGATCAGGAAACCGTCGGTGCCGCTCTGCGTGAGGGACGGTCGGGGATTGTTGTTGACCCGCAGCGTCTTGAACTGGGATTTCGCAGTCCGCTCACGGGACAGATTAACAATTTTGATGCCTCTCTCCTGTCACGCAAGCAGCGTAAAAGTATGCCCGAGTTCGCGATCTGGGCGTATGCTTCGGCGTGTGATGCTCTTGCCCAGTCAGGACTCTCTGAGGATGCGATTGCAAACGACCAGACCGGCCTGATTTACGGCTGCGATTCAAGTTGTATTGCTGCGATTGAGCAGGTTGAGGCGTTACGCCAACGTGGCGAAACCAAAGGGATTGGCAGTGGCCAGATTTTCCGTTCCATGACCTCCAGCATCACCATGAACCTGAATACCCTGTTCAAAACCAGAGGGGCGTGCTGGACATTGAGTTCGGCGTGTTCAAGCGGCGGACATGCCATCGGCCAGGCGGCCGACCTGATCCGGCTCGGGCGGCAGGAGCGGATGATCTGCGGCGGGGCGCAGGAGATCAACTGGGAGTCGATGTGCAGTTTTGACGGGTTAGGTGCTTTCTCAGTACGTTACGACGATCCGGCGACGGCCTCTCGACCTTTTGATGCCGATCGCGATGGACTGGTCCCGAGTGGTGGTGCAGCGACGGTGATTCTCGAACGTTACGAGCTTGCCGAGAAACGGGGGGCAACAATCCTCGGAGAGCTGCTTGGCTACGGTTTCTCCTCTGACGGAGAACAACTCTCTGTTCCGAGTCGTGATGGTTTGGGCAGGGCGATGCGGGGAGCGCTGGCGCAGAGCGGCCTGAACCCTGAAGATATCGATTATCTCTGTGCTCACGCGACATCCACTCCCGCTGGCGATGCCGCTGAGGCAGCGAATATCCACAGTGTTTTTGGTGAAACAACCCCGCCGATTTCGGCGTTGAAGGCATTGACGGGACACGAGCTCTGGATGTCGGGAGCGGCGCAGGTTGTCTATTCGACGATCATGGCCCGGCAGGGGTTTATTGCTGCCAGTCATAATTTCAATAACCCCGATGAAGGAACTGCCGGACTCAATGTTATCCGGCAAACACTGTCCCGGCCTCCCGAAAAAGTTCTCTGCAACTCTGCCGGATTTGGTGGCACCAACTCCTCCCTCGTTATAAATTTCAGCCAAGAGTGATGCGTTACGATTCAATTATTATCGGCAGCGGGTTATCCGGTCTCACCTGCGCTTTGTTGCTGGCTCGCAGCGGCCGCAAGGTGATGGTGGTTGAGCAGCACGCCTCCCCTGCTCCGGTGGTGAGCGGGTTTCGCCGGAGCGGGATCTATTTTGACAGTGGTTTTCATTATGCCGGTGGTGCCGGTGAGGGGGGGCCGCTACAGGTCTTTCTCCGCCATCTGGAATTGGACAAACAGCTGACACTTTTTCCCTATGCCGGCGATGGGTTTGACCGGCTGCACCTCTCTTCCAGCGGAGAGGACTATCTGTTGCCGGTTGGTTTTGGTGCCATCCGTCGCTATCTGACAGAACAATTCCCCGCTGCTGGTGACGCAATTGAACATTATCTCAACGAGATCGAGGGGACCTGGCGGCATGTTCCGTACCTCAATCTCGATCTTGATCTGGCCGATTTCGGCATGGCGTCGGTTCATGGGATGTCGTTACAACAGCGGCTGGAGGTTTTTTCGCGCTGGCCACAGTTACAAAGTCTGTTGTCGATGCACAGTCTGCTGTATGGTGTCTCACCCGCTCAGACGCCTCTTTCTCTCAACGCTCAGGTGGCGGGATCGTATTACCACTCTGTGCATGGCATTGTCGGCGGCGGCCGGAGCCTGATAGAGAGTTATCTGACCCTCCTCGATAAAGGTGGTGTGGCGTTGCGCTGTAATGCTAGAGTTGAGTCGATTCTTGCCGATGATAAAGGGATTTCCGGAATCCGTTTGGAAACCGGAGAAGAGATATTTTCGACCGAAGTCGTTGCGACAGTTAATCCGGTACAACTGGCGAAGTTACTCCCTGCTACGGGGGTACGCCCGGCGTATCGAAAACGGTTGCAGAAATTGCAGCAGACGACCTCGGCCTACATTGTTTTTGCCCGGAGTGATGAGTCTCTTGAGTTTTTACGTCACCGGAATCTGTTCGTTCAGCCCGAAGGGGGAATTTTTCCGGCCGGTCATGACGTTTCCATTGAGAGGCGCTCTTTTTATCTGGCGGGAGCCGATCAGGGGCGTGACGGGAAAATAAAGGGGTTGATTGGAATTGTCCCCGCAGATTATTCTGAAGTTTCCGACTGGTCCTTTGCCGAAAAAGAACGTTCAGCGGCCTATCGCAAATGGAAAAAGGAGATTGCGGGAGAGCTGCTGCAGCTGTTTTATTGCCAGTGCCCGCAATTGCCGCTGCTTGAGCTGCTTGAGTTGGCAACGCCACTGACTTTGCGTGATTACTCGCTGGCTCCCCGGGGGGCAGTCTATGGTGTCGGTCGCCAGCTCGGGCAATACAATCCGCAACCGGCGACCCGGTTGCCGGGTTTATATCTTGCGGGGCAGGCGGTGGCCGGTCCCGGTCTTCTGGGAACGCTGGTTTCAAGTTATCTGGCGTGTGGAACAATCCTTGGCCATGACCTGTTACGTGGAGAATTGAGGGAATACTGTTGAACGCTGTTGTTGTCACCGGAATCGGTATTATTTCACCACTGGGTAACGATTTTGCCGCGTTATCGGCAGCATTGCTGGCGGGGGAGTCGGGGGTTCGTGACGTTCCCGAACTCCAGCAGGTTGGAGGATTGCGTTGTCAACTTGCTGCGACTGTCGATGATATCAATCCCAAACAGATTCCCCGAAAGTTTCGCCGTTCCATGTCGAATATGTCGATTTACGCTTATCTTGCCAGCCGGCAGGCCCTTGCGATGGCGGGTTATCCCGACGAGCAACTCGGCTCCGGTGATCTCGGGGTGATCATCGGTTCGACCCTTGGCAGTACCACCACCAGTGAGAACTTTTTTCACGATTATTTTCGTGATCACAGTCTGGAACGGATGAAGACAGGGACATTCTTCAAATTGATGGGACACTCGTGTGCGGCAAATGTCGCCCAGTCTTTCGGGATTACCGGCCGGGTTCTGGCGCCTTCAGCGGCATGCGCAACCGGGTGTCAGGCAATCGGCTACGCTTTTGAGCAGATTGCGACGGGGAAACAACAGGCGATCCTCTGTGGTGGTGCTGATGAACTCCATCCGCTGACGGTCACGACTTTTGATATCATGAATGCAGCATCGCGCCAGTTCAATCAGCAGCCCGCTGCAACACCACGACCGTTTGACCGCCGGCGTGACGGGATTATCTGTGGTGAAGGGAGCGGGATCCTCCTCCTCGAAAACCGTGACAGTGCCATGCAGCGTGGTGCAACCATCCTTGCCGAGGTGATCGGTTTTGCAACGACATCCGATACTTCCAGTATTGCCAGCCCCGATGTCGGTGCGATGGCAACCTGCATGCAACGGGCTCTTGATGATGCCGGAGTCGCTGCTGCCGAGATCGATTATGTCAATGCTCATGCTACCGGAACAGAACAGGGAGATATTGCCGAAGCTGAAGCTATTGCCAGACTGTTCGGGAACAATGTTCCGGTGAGCAGCCTCAAGGGGCATCTTGGCCATACGATGGCGGCGAGTGGTTCGATCGAGCTGGCAGGAACGATCGGTATGCTGCAGCAGCAACAGCTGATCGCGACACGCAATCTGGAGCAGATCGATGAACGCTGTGCCGGAGTTGATCACCTGCAACAAAACCGGGTGCAGGCGGTGAAAACAATTCTGAAAAATAATTTTGCGATGGGTGGTATCAATGCCACTCTGATTATAAGGAGTGTGGTGGATGACTGAAGCAGAAGTGATTGAGCTGATCGATTCGAGCCTGGCCGAGGAGTTTGAACTCGACCGGGCCGATATGGCCCCCGAGGCCAACCTCTATGAAGATCTGGGACTCGACAGCCTCGATACCGTTGATATGGTCATTGTTCTGGAGGGGGCATTTAATTTTAAAATCCGTGAAGAAGAGGCGATTCGCGCAATCAGGACTCTGGACGATATCCATCGTTTTGTGCTGGACAAAATTGAGCAGAATTCCTGAATGATCCGCTTATGAAAGCTGTCAGCGACACCGAGGAGAAAGAACGTTCCGAGTCGTCTCCTGCGACGGCTCTTGTCTGGGTGATGAACCTCTGGGCGTATTCGCTGCTGTTTGTCTGGACACTGCTGAGTCTTCTCCTTTTCCCGGTCGCTTTTGTCTTGGGAAAATTGATTCTTCGCTGGTCCACCGAGCGACTGGTCCGGTGGTTTATCTGGGTTTACGGCCGGGTCTGGTTGTTTTATATGAGTCCGTTTGTCCGTTTTGAACGCCAGGATATGGACTTGCTGGAACGTGACAAGCCGTACCTGCTGGTGGTCAACCACTTTTCTTTTTTTGACACTTTCTGTATGGCGCTGCTGCCGCTTTACAATATCGCCTTCGCGGTCCGCTCGTGGCCGTTCAAGATGGTGTGGTATCGTTCGTTTATGCGGATGGCCCGCTATCTCGATGTTGAAAGTGGCAGTTGGGGGGAGACCCTTGCCAGCAGCAAAGAGACTTTTGCTCACGGCGGGAGTGTCCTGTTTTTTCCCGAAGGGCACCGCAGCCGAGACGGTCATCTGCAGCGTTTCCATTCGGGTGGATTTCAGGTTGCGATCGCTGCCGGCGTTCCCGTTGTTCCGCTGTGTATTGACGGGACAAACCGGCTGCTGCCTGCCGGGCGGACGTTGATGCACCCGTGCCGGATCAGGTTGAAAGCTCTCCCGGCAATCGATACCAGCGATTTTTCTGAAGCTGATGGCCATATTCGACTGCGGAAGCAGGTCAAGGAGCAGATGGTTAAAACACTAACAGCCATGCGTGCGGGGGAGAGTTGATGGGTGCCGAGATTTCCATCCCGACAATCGCTGCCCGACAATTGCCGTTATTACAGCAGCACCTCGCCCACCTTCAGCACTCCTCTCCCTACTATCGGAAGTTGTTTCAACAATGTGGTTTTACTGCGGCCGGGCTCCGTTCTCTCGATGATTTGCGCCAGCTGCCGTTGACCGGAAAAAGTGATCTGAATCGTTTCAACCGCGATTTTCTTGCCGTGGGTGAAGAGAACGTGGTCGATATCTGTCAGACATCAGGGACGACAGGTGACGCGGTCACCATCTGGCAGACCGAAAATGATCTCCAGCGTCTGGCAAAAAATGAGCAGCTTGCTTTCACGATTGCCGGGATTAAGGCGACCGACCGGGTTCTGATCGGAGCAGCACTCGACCGGGTATTTATGGCGGGGCTCGCTTACTTTCTCGGCCTGAGGAAAATCGGAGCCACGGCAATCCGGGCCGGCTCGGGACAGCCGCTGCTGGTTGCCGAGCTGATCCGGCGGCAGCGCCCCAATGTTCTGGTTGGTGTCCCCAGCTTGTTACTGTTGATGGCGCAGCAGCTGCAGCGGTGTGGAGAACACCCTGCCACATGGGGTGTCGAGAAAATTATCTGTATCGGTGAACCGGTACGCAATGAAGATCTCACCCTTTCCCCGCTTGGACAGAACTTAAACGCTCTCTGGGGGGCACAGATTTTTGGAACCTATGCCGGCACCGAAGTGGCCACCGCTTTTACCGATTGTTGTCATGGTTGTGGTGGTCATCTGCTGCCCGAGTTGCTCATCGTCGAAATTCTCACGACTGCCGGCGAGCCTGTCGCTGCCGGTGAGGTGGGAGAAGTTGTTGTGACTCCCCTGGGAGTCGAAGGAACGCCACTGCTTCGTTATCGTACCGGTGATATTGCCCGTCTCCATACCGATCGGTGTGGCTGCGGCCGTGAAACGCCCCGCCTTGGGCCGATTCTCGGCCGGCGGGCACAGATGCTTAAATGTCGCGGGACAACACTGTTCCCGCCGGCGATTAATCGTGTATTGCAACAGATTGACGGTGTGCAGGGTTACTATCTCGAGGTGTTCACCGAATATGATCTTTCGGACCGGTTACGGGTGGTTGTCGGGAGTGATGGTTCCCTGAGTGCCGCAACGATTGCAGAGCAAATTGTTGCAAAAACCCGGGTGAAACCCGAGGTGGTTCTGGTCAGCCCGGCAGAAATCCGGGCGAAAACGCTGCAGCCGGAGATGCGCAAACCGGTGACATTTTTCGATTATCGCGATAAAAATAGTTCAGTTTGAGTTGTCGTGAATCCTTCTCTCCGAGGGAGAGGGGCAGCAGTAAGCGGGATAAAAAATATGAGTCAACATAATACGGTTGTCCTTAACGGCAACGATTTAACGATTGATGACATTGTTGCGATCGGGGTTGGAGACAAACAGGTCACTCTTGACCCCGCTGCGCTGGAGCGTTGCCGGGCGAGCCGCCGGTTTCTTGAGGATGAAATTGCCGCCAAACGGGTGATTTACGGAGTCAATACCTCGTTCGGTCCGATGTGCAACAAAATCATTGACGATGATCAGATTGAGACACTGCAGGTGAACCTGATTCGCAGCCATGCTGCCGGATTGGGTGATCCGCTGAAGGATTATATTGCGATTGCGGTGATGGCCGTGCGGTTGAATACACTGGTTAAAGGGTTCAGCGGGGTGCGAATTGAGTTGCTTGAACACCTTCAGTGGATGATCAATCAGCGAATCGCGGCTTATATCCCCGAGTGTGGCAGTGTCGGGGCTTCAGGTGATCTGATCCACCTTGCCCACCTGTCACTGGCTGTGATCGGTGAAGGGAAGGTTTTTTATCGGTGCGAATTAACGTCTGCAACGGATGTTTATCAAATATTAAACCGTTCACCGCTGCGCCTCAGTTTCAAGGAGGGGATTGCGCTGATGAACGGAACCAGTGCGATGACGGCGCTCGCCGCTTTTGCTCTGTTTGGAGCACGTAAACTGCTCAATATCAGCTGTGTAACCGGTGCGTTTGCCATCGAGATTTTTGGCGGGATCGACGATGCTTTTGATGAGGATCTGCATCGCGTCAAGCCCCATGTGGGGCAACTTGAGGTTGCTGAAACGATCCGCAATCTCTACCGGGGCTCAAAAAATATTACCCTGCGCTCCGAGATGCACGATTTAATCCGGCAGCAGTCGGCCGATGGTCCGGTTTTCGAAACCAGTATCAATGTGCAGGATGTCTACTCGGTGCGTTGTACCCCACAGGTTCTCGCACCCGTCAGTGAAGCAATTGCCCAGGCGGTGCGGGTTGTTGAGGTTGAAGTCAACTCGTCCAACGATAACCCGATCATTATTCCCACCGAGAAGAAGATTATCCACGGCGGCAATTTTCATGGTCAGAGCATTGCTTTTGTCATGGATATGTTGTCGATGGCGATCGCGACGTTGTGTAATATTTCGGAGCGCCGGACCAATAAATATCTCGACAAAAATCTCAATGAAGGGCTCCCCGAATTTCTGATTCCCGGAACCGTCGGGCTGACGATGGGTTTTATGGGAGCGCAGTATCTGGCCACATCAACAACAGCTGAAAATCGTCAGCTGGCGTGCCCGGTGAGTACCAACTCGATCAGCAGTAATGCCTCCAATCAGGATGTTGTCAGCATGGGGACAGTTGCCGCCCGCAAAGCGTTCAAATCGGTCAGCAATGCCAAACACGTTATTACGCTGGAAATTCTTGCCGACCTTCAGGCGTTGTCCTTCCGTAACGCTGATAAGTTAGGGGGCGGAACCGGGCAGATTTACCGGATCTTGCTTGACGACTTTAAGCTCTACGACAATACGCAGATTTTTCATGAAGATCTGATCCGTTTCCGCAAGTTGCTCTTTTCGAGCCAACTGTTTGATGATTTGTCCATCTACTGGAATAATGTATGAGCGATTTGACTCTCCCGATTGCTGCTGAAGAGCTGGTTCCTCACCGGTTACCCATGCGGCTGGTTGAACAGCTGGTTGAAATCGACGGGAAGAACGGCACAGTTGTGACACAGGTGTGCCCGGACAATCTGTTGCTCGATGATAGCGGGAGTCTGGAGGGGGTTGCTCTGATTGAATTAATCGCTCAGAGTTATGCTGCACTCAAGGGGTATCTGGATCGCCGGGACAACAAGCCGGTGCGCCAGGGGTTTCTTGTCGGCATCAAAAAACTTGAGTGGTTTGCCGCCGCTGCTAGCGGTGATGAGTTGCAGATTACAATTCGAACCTTGGCGGAACTCGATGATTTTGCCGTGGCTGCGGGAGCGATCCAGTGCGGCGAAAAGCTCCTGGCACGCGGTGAAGTGAAGGTGTGGATTGTCTGATCCTCCGCAATAAAGGATGACCCCGGATAATAGAATGAAATATCTCTTGCTGGTTTTACTCATTTTTATGTCTCCCGTTCTGGCGCGTGCCGATGAGCTGAACGATCTTCTTGGTAAGCTGAGAACGGCAGCAGCGGCAACCGAGACGGTTACCAGCCCGTTTATTCAGGAAAAATATCTCGAAATCTTTTCTGAAAAGCTGTTGTCCCAGGGGCGGTTTGCCTATCACAAACCCGATCAGCTGCGCTGGGAGTTGCTGAGTCCGGTTGCTTCGGGGTTTATTCTGCAGGGTGATAAAGGGGAACGCTGGAACAGCCTCAGTCACGAGAAAGAGAGTTTCTCGGTCAAAAAAGATCCGATCATGGGAATGATTGCCCGGCAGCTGCTGGCGTGGGCACAGGTCGATCTCGACTGGTTGCAGCAGCGCTACCGGATGGAACTGGTGACCGGTGACGCCATCGCGCTGAAACTTCACCCCCTTGATGCCGGTGAGGCGGGTTTTATCGATTACCTGCAGGTCAGGTTTTCTGCCGACTACAGCCACGTGTCCGAGGTGTTGATGGTTGAGCAGGGGGGTGACAGCACCCTGATTCGTTTTACCGCAGTTGAAATCAATTCACCGCTTCCCGCCGATACATTTCAGGTGCCGAACTTCTGATGCGTTTGATTGTCTCAAGTTATCAACGGTTTCATCAGCGGCGTGGCTGGCTGATTGTGGTGTTACTCCTGCTACTGACCCTCGCGGGGTGGAGTCTCACCCGGCTGAAGGTTGAAGAGAGCATCACCGCGATGCTTCCCGACGGAACGTCGCAAGTTGCCCACGATTTTCAGTTGTTGCAGCAGGCGCCCTTTGCCCGGCAGATTGTCATCAACCTGACGGCGACCGGCGCTGATATCAGCAGTGATCAGCTGCTTGAAGCGACCGATGTGCTGCAGAGAAAATTACCGCCGGAGCTGTTCCTGAACACCCTCAGCGGACCGGGAAAAATGGCAACGGCAACCCTGTTTCAGCAACTTGGGGATTATCTGCCGGTTCTTCTGGATGGTGACGATTTACGGCAGATCGATAAAAAACTGACCGCCGAAGAGATTGACCGGAGTCTTGCCAACGATTTTGCTCAGCTGATTCAGCCGCAGGGGATGGCACTCAAGGGACAAATTCGGCGTGATCCGTTACAGCTTGAAATCCTGGCGCTGAAGAAACTTGCTTATCTGAATCCCATTCCCGATGTTCGCCTTAAAACCGGCCATTTTCTTAGTCGTGACGGCAGAAACAGTCTGATCCTTGCCGATACCACAATTTCGATGACCGATGCGGTTGGTGGACGCACGTTGCTGGCAGCATTTGACGATGCCCGGCAGGGGTTACCCGACGGGGTGACCGCCGATTTGATCAGCGGCCACCCCTATACGTTGGCCAATACCGAAAC
>CAZQFI010000324.1:0-1805 GCA_964592545.1 uncultured Geobacteraceae bacterium | reverse complement strand
ATTCCTGCCGACCCGAAGCTTCAAGTTCACCGGCAATGGCTGCCATCAGACGTTCAACAATCAGGATATGGGTCGGTTTCTTGTTCTCAAGTTCAAACAGATCGGAGAAGTCGACCGGTTTACCGAAGCGGATCTCCCCGACCTGCCCCGTTTTGAAAACTTTCCAGTGGTTGATCCCCGACAGGGCCGTTGGAACCACCACCGGGCGATGATCGTAGATCAATTTCCCGACCCCGCGGTTTCCCGGACCCAGCTTGCCGTCCTTATGGCGCGTCCCCTCCGGGAAAAGCATCACTTTTTGTGTTTGCAGCAACTCACCCAGATGTTTTCCGGCCCGGACATCACGCCCCCGCTTGACCGGAAAAGCCCCCCACGACCGGTAGAGTGCTCCGATAAACGGATTATCAAACAGTTCCTCTTTCGCCGGGGCCCAGGTCATCTGCCAGGGATGATCCTTCAGGACCGTCGCGGGGATAAATACCGTATCGTACCCCGAAATATGGTTTGCCGCGAGGAGGACTCCCCCGCTGGCCGGAATGTTTTCGGCTCCGACAACTTTAAACCGGTTGAGAATACTGGCATAAAAACGGATAACTGCCGAACTTATTGTTACCCAGAAACGGCGGATAAAAGAGACTTTCAATGGAAACTCCTGCTTCTAACTTTGGTAAAAACGAAACATCACGCTACCGGACAAAACCCTTGCAGCAACCGGGAACATCACTCATTATATGACAGTTGGAATGACAACGACAGGCGATACTGTCTCACTTTATCACGAAATCACACTGTTTAAACTGAAAAGGATGAAAATATGGGTTGGTTATCTGGAATTATCGGTGGGGGCCTTGGAGCCATGATTGCGGGACCATTTGGCGCGATTATGGGAGCAGCGATCGGTGCCAGCATGGGTGGTGGACAGAAACAGTCACAGCGACTCGGTTCGTTCAATCCATCACAGCAGAAACAGGCGATCTTTTTTACCGCAGCGTTTTCGATGGTGGGAAAACTCGCCAAAGCCGATGGCCGGGTGTGCCCCGATGAAATTGCTGCCATCGAGAAAATATCCAAAGAAGCTCTCGGGCTGGATCAACAAACCCGCGCCTACGCAATCAACGTTTTTACCCAGGCCAAAGACAGCCCGGAATCATTTTCCGACTACGCACAACAGTTCGGCCAGATGTTCCGTCAGGATCAGCAGCTCTGCAATTTTATGATGAGCTTCCTCTTTGAGGTTGCAATGGCCGATGGGGAGCTGCACCCGCAGGAAGAAGCGATGCTTCTCGAAGCAAAAACCGCCTTCGGGCTGAATGAGAGCATCTATCAATCGCTCTACAACCGTTACGTCGGACTCCATTCAACGACAACCAGCCTGAGCAAGCACTATGAGAACCTCGGCGTTTCGCAGGATGCCAGTGTCGCCGAAATCAAGAAAGCCTATCGCCAGAAAGCGATGGAGTTCCACCCCGACAAAATTGAAGGAAAAGGATTACCTCCGGAATTCATCAAATTTGCCAATGATCGACTTGCCGAAATCAACGAATCGTACGATGCAATCATGGCAGCCAGAAACAAAAAGTAGGGAGCATCCATGGCCGGACTGACACAGCAACCCGCCTGGCGGGCATTGCAACACCATTTTCAGCAGATCGAACATCTCCATCTGCGCGATATGTTTGCCGCTGATCCACAGCGCTTCGATCGGTTTTCGTGTCAGTTTAATGATATCCTCTTCGATTATTCCAAACATCGCATCACCCCTGAAACGGTCCGATTACTGATCGAACTGGCCGAACACAGCGGCC
>CAZQFI010000323.1:0-11237 GCA_964592545.1 uncultured Geobacteraceae bacterium | reverse complement strand
GTTTGCAGATGGCAGGCAAAACCGTGTTCACCCAGCAGACCATAGGGACTGACTTTGTCGACATTATTTTCGCATAAAATGGTCAGGCGGATACTCATGACAGTTGCTCCTGTATTTTCTGGATAATCGGTTGATCGGCAGCGAGGATATCATAATCGAGAAGGTCGCCGGCAGCAACCCAGCGATGGTCGGCAACGTCCAGATGCTGAATTTCTCCACTCAGCCACTGGCACCGGTAGGCAAGGATAATGACGTTGCCCCAGCTGTAGCGATGGTGGACAGTCTCCAGGAGCTCACCAACATCGACTTCGATACCGAGTTCTTCCCGTAATTCCCGTTTTAAAGCGGCCTCCGGTGATTCCTGTTTCTCAATTTTCCCGCCGGGAAACTCCCAGTAGCCACCCAGTTTTTTATCCTTCGGTCGCAGGGTGATCAGGATTTTTCCGTGATGGTATAGAACCGCGGCACAGACTTTAATTGCCGGCTGTAAATTGTTCGATTGTGACATGGCTGGACTCTCTTCTGCTCTCCACAGAACGGGTGAACAAGGTTTTTTGTTGGCGGTGGTCAGACTCTGTGATAGAAACTCCTCACCGCTTCATTAACATAAGGTTCGTCAGGAGTCGACACCATGTTTCAGTTATCCGACAAAGGGCGCAATGTTCGCCAGATGTTTGACGATATTGCCAATCGTTACGACCTTCTCAACCGGTTGCTCTCTTTCGGGATCGATCGCCGCTGGCGTCGTTTTGCTGTCAGTCAGTTAAGTATTCCCAAAAACGGTCGGGTGCTCGATATTGCGACGGGAACCTGTGATGTTGCCCTTGAGGTTGCCAAGCAGACCGACCCGTCGGTGACCATTGTTGGCGAGGATTTCACTCAGGGGATGCTGGTTCAGGGGCAGGGCAAATTGAACACGTCTCCGTATGGTGAGCGGATTATGTTGGTGAATGCCCCGTGTGAGGAGATTCCCCATCCCGATAACTGCTTTGATGGCATCACGATCGCTTTCGGTATTCGCAATGTTGTCGACCGTCAAGCGGGGTTACGTGAGATGGTTCGGGTTCTCAAGCCGGGTGGCCGGGCGGTGATTCTCGAATTTTCCAATCCACGCAGCCAACTGTTTCGCAAAATCTACTACTTCTATTTTCAAAAAATCTTACCAACCCTTGGCGGTTTGATCTCCAAACGCAGCGCTTATCAGTACCTGCCCGATTCAGTCATGGAGTTTCCCTCCCAGGAAGAATTCGCAAAAATGATGACAGATGCGGGTTTCGGCCGGGTTCAATACGTTGATCAAACTTTCGGGATTGCAACTGTCTATGTCGGGGATAAGGTGGCCGTTCAGAAATAAACCTTTCCTGCTCAAGACGGTATCAGGGCCCCATCTTTTTTTTCGGTTTTTTCTCAAAAATCTTGCTCAGATCGTGGACTGCTTTTCCCGGCAGTCCCAATGTTCGCTTGAAGATCCCCGTTATATTTCTCGATACGGAGCTGATAGGGACGGCTTTTACTTCAGGAGAAAGGCTCGATCCGGTAATTTTGAAGTATGCCGTGACCAGTGCCTTATTTTTGCCGCCCAGAATCCACCCTGCTACCGGGATTGATGTGATGATCTTGTCGACTGTCCCTAATGGCATTATTGCAAGGGTCGCATCGATTGAATCTTCCACCAGATTGTGGCTTCCGATCAGAGAGAGGTTCATCGCGACACTGGTAATTTTGATATCGTCAGAGTTGACTTCACCGTTGCCGAGTTGAACGCTCCCTTCAACCAGGCTGAAGGGCATCCCTTCACGGTTCATATCCGGGAGTTTTCCGGTAAAGAGTTGTGACACATTCAACAACGAAAAGACTTTGGCCAGCCCTTTGAATTTCCGGAGAGTTCCATCCTTAATCCGGGCATGAACGCCACCGCGCGCATTTTGCCAGAAGTGATCGTTCTTGGGGTTGCCCTCAATGTAGAAGTCTCCCGACATGCTACCCGTAATCAGACCACGCTCGAGGAAGATATTTTCATAGAGCGTTGCTGCTTCGACATTTTCCACGTGCCCCGAAACTTTTAATGGCGCCGGTACCGATCCGTAATCGAAAACGACCCGCGTTCGGCAGCGACCATCCCCTTCGTTAAAGTTGAGAGGGAACAGGGTGAGGCGCTCACTGTCGCCACGAATGACCGCTTCTGCATTCTGGAATTGGAGACCACTCAAGGTTCCCTGTTTGGCCGAGACGGTGATCAGGATCGGGACACCGGGCTTATCATCGTCATGATCCGGTGTTTTTGGTGGACCGGTGAACAGGTTGATAATGTCGAGGACATTGACTTTTTCGGACTGAATGTCGAGGGTGACCGTCGGGTCCTTGAAATTGTTGACACTGCCGGTAACGGTGGCCAATGTCTCTTCTTCCAAACGAACCCTGACGGGCGCAAAGCTGATGCCATCGGCGTTAAATCCCAAATGCCCCTCCAGATCGTAGAGGGTCAGATTCTGACTGGAAAAGATCAGATCCCGGGCACGAACCTTATCCGCCTTGAGATCAAGCCCAAATTGGGGATCTTGCCAATCTCTCAGAACCCCGCTGACGATGAAGTCCGATTGTCCGAGAGACGCCTCCATCTCCTGAAAAGTCAGGCCCTTTTCGTTCAGATCGACAGTTCCGGTGACGCTGTTCAGATCCCCGATAAGACTGGTCAGGTGGACACCGACGTTCTGGAGCATTAAAATCCCGCTGTAGTCGGACTGCCGTTTCGTCAGGTCGGCAGATATCCGCCCGGTCACTTGAAGGTGTTGCAGCAGCCGGGAGTAAGGCTTGAGTTGTTCCAGGTTGACAGGTTGAATTTCCAAGCCATACGTCTGTCGATTCTGATCATGTTGCAGAAAGCCATTTCCCGTGATAAGGGCGTCATTCAGCGCAACAGAAAATGAATCGAATTCAAAATGGCGCTCAAGTCCGGAACCTTTCAGCTGAAAGGATGCCCGGTCGGTCACTTTTTTGTGGAATATGTCCCCAAAGTCGATGGAGGTCGCATCGAGATTGGTGGACAACCGGTAATGAATGTTATTGAGCGATCCGGCCAATTTAAGTGTCCCGGGGATATGCCCGTCGATACTCCATGTTTCCGGGAGCACTTTCTGCGGCAGGAGGTCGTCCACATTGATGTCAAAGTTGAAGGTTGCATCAACCTCAGGTTGACTGAAGAGATGGAGGACTTTTCCTGAGAAGCTGACGGGTTGATTTCTGAAGACAAACGTTCCCCGATGAACCTGAAGGGTTTCGTTCCGTAGAACGAGACTGGATGAAAATGCCTGAAGCTGATTCTCCCCGGTCAGATTCCAATGCAGGTTGTCGGCAGCTATGTCACTTTTAAATTGTGGAAGTCCGGAAAACTTGCGGGCTGGATCCCAACTTTTACTTAAAGAGATGGACAGCTTTTTCAGCCGGCCATCACGAAAGGATTCATAGAATGGCAGGCGGCAGGCACGTAATATTGTGGGGGTTAACGGAGCATTTTTAACGCCGAAATGACCGGTCAGGGTATGTTTTTTCGCCGACCTTTCGAGTTTGAGTTCCCCGGCGATCGGGATTTTGAACAATTCTCCTTTTATCTCAGAGAGTGACTCAAGGGACGTTGAAGAAACCCAGTGACCGGAAAAGGAAGCGACCAGAAGGTTTTCTTTGGTACTGGAAAAAATTGCCTTAAAATCGGCACCCGTTGTCGGGATCCCTGCAAAAGTCAGATCCAGATTGAGAATTGCCGGAATACTCAGCTCGCGAAATGCTGAAAAGTTTTCAGTTGAGAAATCTGTGATCTGGATGTGGGTGTCGTGTTTTTCATCTCTCCAGTCTTTTTGATTTCTACTCGCAGGGAGCGTTGTTTCAACCAAAAAGTTTGCTTTCTGCTTCTGTAACTGTCCACTGATAACAAGTTTTCCCGTTTTCCGGGGACGCCAGCCGTGCAGGGCCGCACTTATATCTGAAAGTGACAGCTGCGGCTTGATTTTCCCTGCCACTTTCTGAAAAATTATGACACGACCATTGCTGACGTTCAATGCTCTGATCCCAAGTGACTTGATCAACGATTGTTCCGTTTGCTCAATTTCAGATTCCGGCAGCGGTAACAAGAGCCGGAATTCGGGATCATCAAGCCGCACCCGATCAAAAATGAGCTGATGGTCGAACAGGGGCATGATTTTCAGAGTTAATTCGGTGTGGGAAATATCAACGGAGTTTTCATAGTTTTTACCAATCTTGACGTCATCCAGTGACAGAGAAAGGCCATGACTCAATGACAAAGAACAGTTGCCGATAATGACGGGCTGATCCAGCGCCGAACTCAGTTGTGATTCGAGTGATGCTTTATAACTGTTCAGATCCAGCTGATTGATCAGAATGATGATGACTGCTGCAATTGTGGCAAAGAAAATCAGCAGGTAGCAGGTAAGCCTGACCAGAAGCCTTACAGAGGGTAGATACATAAGCAGTTGTTCCCGAACCTGAAATGGCTAAAGTTGAATAAGGATGACGATATATCCTCTGTTTATCATACGTGTTCTGAATCAACCCAGCAAGAAGAATAGCGTGCCAGACTTCTATTCTTTGACATGTTTTCGACCCCCTGATAACATGGCGCGCTCGCAGGAATAGCTGTGGCCTGTTCAAGAATCCCTCCGCTGCAGGTTGTCTCTATGTGTTCCAGAGGTCGTTTAGCTTGGCATGAAGATCAAACGTCTTAATATCGTCGGCTTTAAATCTTTTGTCGATAAGGTTTCCCTCGATTTTGAGCAGGGAGTGACCGGGGTTGTCGGGCCCAATGGTTGTGGCAAAAGTAATATTGTCGACGCTATCCGCTGGGCGATGGGGGAGCAGAATGCCCGCCACCTGCGTGGCCGGATGATGGAAGACGTTATCTTTGGGGGCAGCGAGTCACGTAAGCCGCACGGGATGGCGGAGGTGACAATTCTCTTTGACAATCGTGAAGGTCTCTGTCCTGCCGCTTACCGGGAATATGCCGAAATTGCTGTGACCCGGCGCCTCTATCGCAATGGTGACAGCGAATATCTGATCAACAAAACTCCGTGTCGTCTTCTTGATATTACCGAACTCTTTATGGATACCGGCGTCGGTGCCAGAGCCTACTCAATTATCGAGCAGGGCAAGGTCGGAATGTTGGTCAGCGCCAAGCCTGAAGAGCGGCGAGCACTGATCGAAGAAGCAGCCGGAGTGACAAAGTTTAAAGCCCGGAAAAAGACAGCATTGCGGAAGATGGATGCGACCAAGCAGAATCTTGTCCGCCTTGGCGATATTATCACGGAAGTCCGGCGGCAGATGGGTGGCCTTAAGCGGCAGGCACAACGGGCGGAGAAATATCGACAGTACCGGAACGAGGCCCGGCAGATTGAACTGGTTCTGGCGGGCAACCGGATGCGGAAACTGGCTGCCGATATAGAATTGATTACGACAAAAAAGGGTGAGCAGGCTACAGTTCTTGCCCGTTTAGATACGCGCCTGGAAGAGGGTGACTTGCAGCTTGAAGAACAGCAGTTGCAGTTAGCCCGGGTCGAGGCAGACCATAAACACGCGCAGGAACAGGTTTATCATCTTGGCGCAGAAGTGCAGCGGGTTGAAAATGAGCGGATTCTTGTCACTCGTCAGCGGGAGCATCTGACTGCTCAGGACAGTGAAATCACGGCTGAGTTAAAGCGTCAGGATGAGCGCCGGGTCGAGCTTGAGGCTGAATCTCAGCAACTGCAGCGAC
Source organism: uncultured Geobacteraceae bacterium (assembly GCA_964592545.1). Taxonomy (GTDB): domain Bacteria; phylum Desulfobacterota; class Desulfuromonadia; order Desulfuromonadales; family Geopsychrobacteraceae; genus Desulfuromusa. The sequence goes on along the minus strand of CAZQFI010000323.1, from coordinate 5,479 downwards.
AGCAGGACGAATCAACAGCGGTATTGGAGCAACTTCAGCAACAGGTTGAAAGCCTCGAAGAGACCCTGCAAGTCAGTTTGTCGCAGGAACAACAGATGAACTGTCAGTTTGAGGAATGCCGCAAAGAGCTGATGGATGTGTTTGCTCAGACATCTCGGCTGACAAATCGGGACGAAGAGATTGACCGGCAGTTGACCTCTGAGGCACAGCGGCGGGAACTGGCCCAAACCGATTCACAAAAAATTCAGCAGCAGCAGAATGAACTGCATGAGCAACGGGCCCGATTGCTTGAACGCATCAACCAGATTCAGCAGCAGCAGAATGATCTCATTGAACGTGGTGAAGAGCTGGCCGCTCAACAGGAAGAGCAGAAGCAGCTGTTACGCAACAAAGAGGCCGATCTGGATGCGTTGCGCCACCAACTTGGAACTCAGCGTTCGATTCGGGAGTCGCTGCACGAACTTCAGGCCAATCTTGAAGGGTATGGTGACGGAACCAAAATTCTCCTGACCGAAAAACTTGGTGAGACAATTTTTGCGGATCTCTTGAATGTCCCGGTGGCGTATGAGACCGTCGTCGAAGTGGTCCTGGAGCAGCGGTTGCAGGCCATCCCGTTGGCAGCGGTGAATACGGCGGAAACCGCATTGAAATTTCTGGCTGACCGACAGGCCCGGGCAACTGTTCTCCTTCCTGAAATCCTCGCCGAAGAGATCCCTTTTTTGTCTGGAACACCCCTGACAGAGGTTGTTGCCTCAGTGCCGGGGCACGAACATGCCGTACAACAGTTGTTGGCGGGCGTGTTTCTCGTTGATAATGTTATCGATCATCTTCAGGCGTCACTCCCTGTCGGTGCGTTACTTGTTGATCGGCAGGGCCAACGCCTTGATTGGCGGGGGTGCTTGACCGGCGGCACGACCAGTACCAGTGACAGTGGACTGTTGCGACGCAAACGTCAGCTGGAGGAGGCCGAAACAGGGATCGCCCGGCTGGAAAAGCAGCTTGCCATTGTTCAGGGTGAGTTTGAGGAACTGCAGGAACGGTTATTTCAAGTCGAAGAAGCACAGTTGGCAGCGACTTCGGAAAAACACCGACTTGAATTGCAGGCGTTGGAGCTTGCCAAAGACCGTCAAGGGTTGCAGGCCGAAGAGGATCGTTTGAATAAGCGGCTTGAATTGCTGATTTTTGATCTGGAACAGATTGATGAGGGGCGTGATGTTCTGGCAGCGGAAAAGAGCCAGCTTGCTGAAAAAACGGTTGAACTGGGAGAGCGCCGGCAGCAACTCGAAGTTCAGTCCGGACAACTGCAGGAACAACTCTCTTCGCTTCGTTCCGGGCTTGATCAGTCACGCGATGAATTGACGGCTCAACGGGTCAGGTTGGCATCACTGCAGCAACAGCAGCAGGCCCGACTCGAAACCTTGCAACGGATTGAGCGACAGAAGCAGGAGATTGAAGATCGCGTCAACCGGTTGCAGCAGCGGCAGCATGCTGGAGACGCTTCCCGCGAAGAGTTGCAGAAAAAGGATCAGCAGCTCCAGGTCGAACTTGAGGTGTTGTTGGATCGTCGTCATCGCCAGCAGCAGGAGAGTGAAAAAATCGGTGAGCACTACGAGGAGCAACGGACTCACCTGGAGGAGTTTCGTGATCAGTTACGGCGGGTGCGACTTGAAGCCGAAGAACTGCGCAAGGTGGTTAACCAGTTACAGCTGAATCAGCACGAATTACAGGTCGATGCCGACCATTTGCGTGAATCGGTTCTGGAGCGTTACCGGGTTGATCTGCTCGAACATCAGGTGCCGGAGGCAACCGAAGATGAGCTGGCACGTCAGCAACAGCAACTGAGTCGCTTGCAGCAGCGGATTGAATCCCTTGGCGAAGTCAATCTGATGGCGATTGATGAGTATCGCGAGCAGGAAGAACGTTACGACTTTCTCTCGCAGCAGCGTGATGATCTGAATCAGTCTCTGGATGATCTGCAAAAAGCGATTAACCAGATTAATCGGACGACACGCCGCCGCTTCAAAGAGACCTTTGAGCTGGTTAACGAAAAATTCCGGCAGTTATTTCCCCGCATGTTTAACGGCGGGCAGGCCGAGTTGCGTCTGACTGACGAAGATGATCTGCTCGAAACCGGGATCGATATTGTCGCTCAGCCGCCGGGAAAACGGCTGCAGAGTGTGAATCTGCTGTCGGGAGGAGAGAAAGCTCTGACGGCGGTCGCTTTGATCTTTTCGCTGTTCATGATAAAACCGACTCCGTTCTGTGTTCTTGATGAGGTCGATGCCCCGCTTGACGATGCCAATATCGACCGTTTTGCCGACATTGTTCGGGAGATGACAGAACGGTCACAATTTATTATTATCACCCACAGCAAGCGAACCATGAATATTGTTGATATCCTTTACGGGGTGACAATGCAGGAGCCCGGCGTCTCCAAGCTGGTTTCGGTGCGTGTTCGTTAGCAAGCTTGATTGTTTCTCTTTGCGACAACTTTTCTCTTTTGCGGGAGAGTATGTATGCCATTTAAAAATCTGCTGAGTCGATTGCTGGAAGATATCCCCGGTGCGGTCGGCGCGATCATTATCGACTGGGAAGGGGAATCGGTTGATCAGGTGACCCGGGTTGACGAGTACGATATTAAAGTTCTCGGCGCTCACAGCGGTATTGTTCTCGGGATGCTGCGCGATGCACTGGACCGGGTCAAAGGTGGAGAACTCAACGAAGTGGTGATCCGCACTGAGCAGAACAAGGTTATGATGGTTCCTTTAACAGACGAATATTTGCTGATTCTGCAACTGGGGCAGTCAGCAATCACGGCTCGTGCCGCTTACAAGATGAGACTCTGCGTTGATGAGTTGCGTGCAGATTTCGATTTTTGATTGACCCCGATTTGTGACATCGATGAAGGATGAGATTTTTTATGGAATGGCTTCAAACACTTCAAACGTTCGACTGGGCGCAAGCGGTCGCCTGGCTTAATACTTTTATTACCAACTTTTCCAAAATACTGTTCAACGCGGGAGTTCCTGAAGAGTATGCGTCGCTGACCGCATTCGGGCTGATTTATCTCGGTGTCACCGTTATTGTGCTGCTGTTTGTCCTGCTATTAAGGAAATTATTCCGGCGGGGTGGCCGAAAAACTGACGAAATTGACAGCGCTGCGGTTGGTGAACCGGCTGAGGAGCCCCCCCCTGACGAAGCCGTTGATTCCGCTATCGAGGCCCTTTCCGGTGATGAAGCTATCGTCACTGAAGAACAGGCTGGTGAGGCTGTTGAGCCGGCGGTCGAAGCTGTCGAGCCACAACCTGAACCGGTCGCAGAGCCGGAACCAACTCTCAGTCTGTTTGAAAAGCTCAAGCGGGGACTGTCGAAGACGCAATCATCGCTGGTTGGACGGGTCGATAACCTGTTGCGGGGGCGAAGTGTCATTGATGAGGATTTGGTTGAAGAGCTTGAAGAAATTCTGATTACGGCTGATCTGGGAATGCAGACAACCCAGACGCTGATCGGAGCCCTCGAGACACGTCGCGCAAAAGGTGAGCTGTCGACTCCTGAACAGGTGCGGCAACTGTTGAAGGAAGAGCTGGAAAAACTTCTGACTTTTGACAGTAAGCCACTCGATACGACGACGTCATCTCCCTTTGTTATGATGGTTGTCGGGGTCAACGGTGTCGGCAAAACGACGACAATTGGAAAATTGGCCAATCAGTTTACCCAAGAGGGCAAAAAAGTTGTCCTCGGGGCCGGTGATACCTTCCGTGCTGCAGCAGCGGAACAGTTACAGATCTGGGGGGAGCGGGCCGGAGTCGATGTGATTGCTCATGCCGAGGGGGCTGATCCCGGTGCCGTTGCCTTTGACGCTGCGAAAGCCGCTGTCGCGAGAAACGCCGATATTCTGTTGCTGGATACTGCCGGGCGACTCCACACAAAAGTCAATCTGATGGAAGAGCTGAAGAAAATCCGGCGGGTGCTGGATCGTGAGATTCCTGGCGCCCCCCACGAAGTTTTACTGGTTCTTGATGCGACAACGGGGCAGAATGCCTTAACCCAGGCCAAGCTGTTTAATGAGGCTGTTGAGCTGAACGGGATCGCTCTGACCAAGCTCGACGGCACGGCCAAAGGGGGGATTGTTGTTGCAATTGCGGCGGAGTTGCAGGTGCCGGTTCGGTTTGTTGGAATTGGGGAGCAGATTGATGATCTGCGACCTTTTGACCCCGAGATGTTTGTCTCGGTATTGTTTGATGAAGAAGAGAAATCCGTTCTCTGATAGGGGGTTTTGTGGATATTCTGGATCGATTGGATGCTGCAACTGAAGCTCTGCTGGAGCAGAATCGCCGCTTGAAAGCTGAGAACATCGCGCTGCAGGCGGAGAAACACGCATGGCACAATGATCGGTCCCATCTTCTCAGTGAGATTGAACGGATTCTTAAACGTCTTGACGATGTTCAATTGGAGGAATCTTGAGCCATAATGTCCAGATAGAGCTGCTGGGGAGAAAGTATACTCTACGAAGTCATGAATCGGAGGAACAGGTCTACCGGGTTGTCCGTTTTGTCGAAGGCAAGCTGGCCGAGATGTCGGGCGGAAAATCTGTGGATACTCAAGACTTGACGGCGTTGACTCTTCTTAATCTTGCCGGACAGTATTTACAGCTGGAAGATCAATTGGCCCAATGTACGGTGGGGGATGAAGAAAAATTGCAACGGATCGTGACACGGTTGGAGCGGGAGTTGTGCGATAATTCTGGTTGCTAATGACGATATTTTTAATGTATTATCAGCTACTACCATCGATTTCGGATGTTTTTTGACTGTTCCCGGAGTCGGGTTTTTAGATAGATTTAAGTACGGCACAAAGATTCTTTACTGAGTATAGACTGCACCTTTCCGGGTGTTTTAAACCCTGTGTTTTCAGGGCTTTGCAATCCGCGGGGGATATTTGGTGTGCCCCTTGCGTTGGTCATCTTCGATGACTTTCGCGGTGAATTTTGAGTTTTTAAAATATCTGGATTTGCATTGATTACCCCTGAAGTCTAACTTTACACCTCATGCTTTTGTGCCCCTCATTTCGTTCTGAAAACCGCTAATTTCTCCCGGGCTCGACTATGAAGAAACAGATTGTTCGTGAGCGGATGCTGCTTTTGCGCAGTCAGCTGGATGATCGGTCCTATGTCAGATTGAGTCAGCAGGCGCAACAGCGTCTGATGACGACCGCAAGTTTTCAGCAGGCAAAAACGCTGGCACTTTACAGCCCGATCCGCCATGAAGTCGCGACGGAGCAAATTTTCTTTGCGGCGAGGGCAGCGGGGAAACAGGTTTTTTATCCCCGGGTTGTCGGTGAAGAGCTTGAATTCCGTGAAGTCTCAGCCGCCACCGATCTGGTTGCGGGGGCGTTTGGTGTTGCGGAGCCGTCTGGTGGCAGTATGGTGAGGGCTGATGAACTTGACTTGATCGTCGTCCCGGGGGTCGCTTTTTCGCCT
>CAZQFI010000322.1:0-4694 GCA_964592545.1 uncultured Geobacteraceae bacterium | reverse complement strand
CCGGACATCCGACTTTAAACCGGTCCCAAAAATCGCATCAATAATGATCGCAGGAGACACAGTGGAGAAACGGGACGACAAACCGGAAATATCGGTGACAAATTCAACCGGCAGATTCAACTGCTGAACAATCTCCAGCATCACTCTGGCATCACCGGTAATGGCCTCTTCCTCAGCCAGCACCAGCGTTGTCACCTGCCACCCCTGCTCGCTGAGAACTCTTGCCATGACGTAACCGTCACCGCCGTTGTTCCCCTTCCCCGCCAGAACCAACACCGATGCGGCTGGTTTGTCACCAAAGCGCCCGACAAATTTGGCACAACATGCCCGACCGGCATTTTCCATCAATACGACACCAGGAATTCCAAGTTGCTGAATAGCGTAGCCATCAACCACCATCATTTCGCGGGCAGTACAGAGTCTCATCAATCCTCCAGCACAACCGTTGCGACGGCATAATCGCCATCGTGAGAATAACTGAGATGGGCTCTACGGGCACCACGCTCCGCCATCAACTCGGCGGCACGTCCCGAAAGCTCCAGCGCCGGGCATCCCAGGGGATCAAGGTCAACACACACCTGCCGCCACGCCAGTCCATCACGCAATCCTGTTCCCAGTGCCTTGAGAAAAGCCTCCTTGGCAGCAAAACGGGCAGCAAGATGGGGGGCGGGATCACGTTTACGTAAAGCATAGTTACGTTCTGATTCGCTGAAAATCCGCTCCAGCACTTTATTATCGCGATCAAGAAATTTTCGAAACCGTTTACACTGAGCCAGATCGGTGCCAATACCAATAATTGCCAAAAGCTACCCCTTGATCAGGGCCAGCATATCCCGAACTGCCCGGTCAATACCGACCAGTGAGGCCCGCGAAATGATGCTGTGCCCGATATTGTATTCTTCGATGGCAGAAAACTGAAGAACCGGAACGATATTGCGATAGTCGAGACCATGACCGGCATTGATCCCGAGTCCCAGCTTCCGGGCGGCACTGATACCCAGCTCAATCCGCCGCAGCTGTTCGTTACGCTCACCGGCGCCCTTCGCCTCACAATACATTCCGGTATGGATCTCGATACAGTCGGCTCCCGCCTTATGACTTGCTTTAATCTGCTCGAGATCGGGCTCAATAAACAGACTGACAACGATCCCGGCCTGCTTCATCAGTGCAATTTTCTGCTTCAACGTACTTTGCAGCAAAATAGCATCAAGTCCCCCCTCGGTCGTCAATTCATGACGCCCTTCGGGAACCAGTGTCACCGTTTCGGGCAGAGTTTTCAAAGCAATGGCCACCATCTCATCGGTCAACGCCATTTCGAGATTCATCCGGGTTTTAATCGTTTTACGCAGCACCTCAACATCGCGATCCTGAATGTGACGGCGATCTTCACGCAGATGGAGGGTAATCCCATCGGCACCTGCCAGCTCAGCAAGAGCAGCGGCAGCAACCGGATCGGGTTCTGTGCCACCACGTGCCTGACGGATTGTTGCAATATGATCAATATTGACACTTAATTTGGCCAACGTCCTGACTCCCTGAATACGATTCACTATGCGCCGATATGCTCACGAACTGCAGCTGCAACCTGATCGGCAAGAATTTCAATCCGCTCCTGATTTTCACCTTCGATCATCACCCGCAGCAGCGGTTCTGTCCCCGAATAGCGCACCAGCACCCGTCCCTTATCTCCAAGCTCCGCTTCAACCTCATCGATCACTTTCTTGATTGGAGCAATCTCCTGCAAATCGGCCTTTTTTCGGACCTTGACATTCACCAGTACCTGCGGCAAAGAGGTCATCACCTGAGCCAGTTCGGAAAGAGGCTTCCCGGTTCGCTGAATAATCGCCAGAACCTGCAGCGCAGAGAGAATGCCGTCACCGGTCGTATTATGATCGAGGAAAATCATATGCCCAGACTGTTCCCCACCAAGGTTGTAGCCATTCTTCAACATCTCTTCGACGACATAGCGGTCGCCGACATCGGTGCGAACCACTTTGCCACCCGCCTTCTTCATCGCAATATCAAGCCCCATATTGCTCATCACTGTGGCAACCACAGTCTTTTTGTTCAGCTGGCCGGCCTTCATCATTTCGGTCCCGCACAACGCCATACTGTGGTCCCCGTCAACCTCAACTCCATTTTCATCAACAAAAATGACCCGGTCAGCATCACCATCAAGAGCAATTCCCAAATCGGCACGGTACTCGCGAACTTTTTCAGCCATCACCTCAGGGTGCATGGAACCACACCCTTCGTTAATATTGGTGCCGTTGGGTTTGACGCCAAGCGGGATAACTTCAGCACCCAGCTCGGTCAGAACACACGGCGCAACCTTGTAACCGGCACCGTGAGCACAATCGAGAACAATCCTTAAACCCTGCAGATCAAGATCCTTCGGGAAGGTGTTCTTCAAGAAAACGACGTAACGACCAATGGCATCATCAATCCGGTACGCCTTCCCCACCTCATCGGCAATCGGACGCAGTTCATCAAGACGATGATTAATAATCAGCTCTTCAATCTTCAATTCCAGCTCATCGGGAAGCTTGTAGCCCGTTTTGGAAAAAAACTTGATCCCGTTATCCTGGTAGGGATTATGTGACGCACTGATGACAACCCCTGCGTCGGCACGCATTGATGACGTGATAAAGGCAATCCCCGGGGTCGGCAACGGCCCGACAACCAGCACATCAACTCCCATTGAGCAGATCCCGGCAACCAGTGCATTTTCAATCATATAACCGGAAAGGCGGGTATCCTTGCCAATAACAATCCGATGCCGTCGGTTGACCTCATTCTTGAAAACAAATGCGGCCGCCCGTCCGAGCTGCATCGCCATTTCAGTTGTCATCGGATCAATATTGGCAACCCCACGAACACCGTCGGTCCCGAACAATTTTTTTTCAACCATTAATTTTCCCCATCCTTCTGCTGTTTAATTATCGGTGTCTCCGGCTGATCTGGTTCGATCGGAGTCACTTCGACCGGCTCAATTTCAACCTGAACCTCCGTCGTTTTTTCATCTTTAAAATGGGTATAAGTCCCGCGATGAACCAACGGAACAATCAATGAAAAACTTTCATTGACCCCATCGAGATCAACATCTTCGGTGACAACGTCGCTGATACTTTTCAATTCGGTTTCGGCCCCCTCAATAATGACTTCATCGGGGACAGTTCGAACTTTTTCGAGTTTAAACCCGGCCAGCGGATCTCCGACCAGTGTCACCCTGATCGGAACAAGCTTCTGTTTGACCCTCTCGAGTTTCAGATCGATAAACGATGGCGAAAGGCGCGTCACCCTCAACCCCCCCGGCAAATTCAGACGTTCTTCAAGCTGCCGGAAAGTCGTCAGCCCCGGCTTGAGGTCGCTCAGATCAACAACGATGCTGATATCGTTCGGACTGACTTTCATCTGCAGGGTTCGCGGCCCGCTGATCCGGACATCAACCAGACTCGGCACCTCACTCGCAATCATCAGCCCCTTGGGGATATTTTGAAGTTCAAGAGGAACCCGGTAGCCCACTTCGAGCCGCCTTTCTCCCATGATGAACATCCACAACATCAATGCAAATACCAGAGAAAGCAGCTTTAATGCCCAATTGTCGGTAATTAACTTGAACACTCCGGCTACCCTTTCTTTCTCTGAGCTTTTTTTCTGATCTTTGTATTACGCGGCTCCAGCAATCGACCGAGAACCTTTTTTAAACTCGTCGCATCAAGATTCCGGGTTATTCCACCATTAACCGCGACAGAAACATTCCCCGTCTCCTCAGATACGATAATTGCCACAGCATCAGAAAGGTCGGTCAGCCCGATAGCTGCCCGGTGGCGGGTGCCAAGATCTTTTGTCAGATCGATACCACGGCTTAAAGGGAGAAAGCACCCGGCCATCGCCAGTCGACCCTGCTGCACAACGAGAGCCCCATCGTGGATTGGAGAGGACGGCATAAAGATCGCCCGAATCAGTTCACACGACACACGGGCATCAATGGTCGTTCCCGACTCCAGGATATCGTTAATGCCATTTTCTCGTTCAATCGCAATCAGTGCCCCAATTTTACGCCCTCCCAGAGCGATACTTGCCTTGACCAGCTCATCGATAACCGCCGACTCTTCGTTGGAGCTCATGCCGCCAAAAAACGGGTTACGCCCGACATGCATCAACGCACGACGGATATCGTTCTGAAAAATAACGACAACAACCAGAATAATCGACGAAAGGAAATTGCTGAGAAACCAGTTGAGGGTATGGAGGTCACCGACCCGTGATGCAATATAGACGACAAAGATAACCACCAGCCCCAGTAACATCTGGACTGCGCGAGTTCCTTTGATCAGGAGAATAATTCGGTAGATAATGAAAGCGACAAGGCTGATGTCCAGAATATCGAGAGGCCGGATATTTGCGAAGACATCAAACATTGGAATCACCTTGGACAGGTTGGTGTAAAATCAGTCAATCATAACAAATCAGGGGAGACGCTGTTCCCGGATTGCCCACGCAACCAAAGCAGCATCTCGTGCCGCACGGACATCGTGAACCCGGAAAATCTGAACACCGCGCTCCACCCCCGCAGCGACAGTCGCCAGAGTTCCGAAAAGGCGCTCGTCCGGATCATCATAATCAAGAACCGCCCCGATAAAACTCTTGCGTGACGTCCCCAGCAGAACCGGGCAATGAAGCTGATGAAA
>CAZQFI010000321.1:0-4016 GCA_964592545.1 uncultured Geobacteraceae bacterium | reverse complement strand
TTCCAGCTTTATGGTGGCGGAGAATGTTGAAATCCGTACCCTTTCTTATCAGGAAGGTGCAGAAGCTGTCCACTGGCAGTGTGAAGGGACGACAAAATACAGTCTGGAGCCGATTGATAAAAAAGAGCGCGGCACCGAGGTGATTCTCCATCTGAATGATGATGAAAAAGAGTTTCTTGAGGGGAATCGCACGCGCGAAGTGATCAAGAAATTCTGTAATTTCCTCCCGGTATCGATCACTCTGGAAGGAGAAGAGGTTAACGACAAAAATCCACTCTGGACAAAGAGTGCGTCCGAGATCAGCGAAGATGAGTACAAAGAGTTTTATCGTAAGCTCTACCCTATGTCGCAGGATCCGCTGTTCTGGATTCATCTGAATATCGATTTCCCGTTCAACCTCAAGGGGATTGTCTATTTTCCCCATTTGACCAATGAGTTTGACGTCACCAAGAGCCACATCAACCTTTATTGTAATCAGGTTTTTGTCTCCGATAATACTCCGGAGCTGATCCCCGAGTTTCTGACCCCGTTACAGGGGTGTCTTGATGCCCCTGACTTGCCGCTGAATGTGTCACGAAGCTATCTGCAGAATGATCCGCAGGTGCGCAAGATCCGCGAAGTTATCAGCGGGCGGGTTGCGGCAAAAATTGTTGAGTTGGCTAAAAAGGATCGTGAAGCATTTGAGCCGATCTGGGAGGATATCCACTCCTTTGTTAAATACGGCATGATGCGTGAGGATAAGTTCTACGAAAAGGTCAAGGATCAGGTGATCTACCGCACCACCGGTGAGGAGAAATACACCACATTACCCGAGTACCTTGAACGGGCAAAAGAGAAGCATGAGAACAAGGTCTATTATGCCAACGATGAGGGCACCCAGGCGACCTATCTGAAACTGTTTAAATCGCAGGGACTCGAAGTTCTGATCCTTGATGCCATGATTGACAGCCATTTTATCCAGTTTCTCGAAACAAAAAACAGTGATCTCAAATTTGAGCGGGTCGATTCTGACATCACCGAGAATTTGCTGGAGGACGATGCGAGCAACAAAATCGTTGAGGGGGCGGAGAATAAGACCAAAGAGGAAAAAATTGAAGAAATTTTCAAGCAGGCTCTCGATATCAAGGGGCTGACGATCCGGATTGAGACCCTTAAGGATGACAGTGTTCCGGGAATTATTTTGTTGAATGAGCAGTCACGCCGTTTTAAGGAGATGACTCAGATGATGGGGCAGGGCGAAATGCCCGATCTGTTTGCCGATCATACTTTGATGGTCAATACGGCCAGCCCGGCAATCGAAAAGGTTTTGAAGTTGCAGGATGACGGGGACAATGATACGGCATCCATGTTGATTGAACAGATTTACGACCTGGCCATGCTGTCACATCAGGCGATCAGTAAAGAACGGATGGCTGGATTTCTTGAGCGGAGCGGAAAACTGCTCGGAATGATTTAACCGTACGATAAGTGTGACACCGAGAAATAGAGAAAGCCGGGCTGTGATGCCCGGCTTTCTTATGTGTGAAGTTGCCCGGTTTGTCGCAGTGCCTCATAAAGGATAATCGCTGCCGAATTTGCCAGATTTAAGCTGCGGACGGCAGGACTCAGGATCGGGATCAACACCGTACGATCTTTTTCTGTTTCGAGGAGATCTTCAGGTAACCCCAGGGTCTCTTTGCCAAAAACCAGAAAATCTTCCGGTTCAAAATTAACGTCGACGTAGCTCTGTTGCGCCTTTTTTGATGTGTACCAGAACTTCCCCTGTGGATAATGTTGCTTCAACTCACCAAGTGAACTCCAGCGGTGAAGTTTGACCTCCGGCCAATAGTCAAGCCCGGCCCGGCGCATATGTTTGTCATCGAGGGAGAAACCAAGTTTTCCGACAAGGTGAAGGTGGGTTCCGGTCGCCGCACAAAGGCGACCAATATTCCCGGTATTCGGGGGGATTTCCGGCTCAATCAGGACAATATGAAAGTGCTTACGATTCTGCATAGCGCGGAACCATAACACAAAGAATCGAACGGGAAAAGTTTATAAAACGGCTTCCCGTGCAACGTCTTGCGGTGCTTCGTGGCGCCGTTCACGGCCAAAATAGACCGATCGCTCATCCGATTTGCGCAATTCGGCCGAGTCGATGTTCACCCAGCCCTGACGGCGTTTAAATTTTACAATGGATCGCTTGACGATGAGCTGGGAAAGGGTAAAATCTTTCACCAGATCATATTTACCGTCGGGATATATTACCGGTATCAGCATTGTCCAGAACTCCTATCATGTGTAGCGCTGCCCAATAAAATCCCCCTCACGACATAGCACCTGCAGTCTCATGAAACAGCAAAATATGTGCCGATCATAACTGCTTGACTTTGCAACGTTTATTTTTGTGCTGTCGGGAATTGTCGGAAAAGTTTACAGAAAAATAAAAGGTGCCGAGCAAAATATTCATTGCTCGGCACCGGAAATCTGGCAGGAATTGGGGAAATTATTTCTGGCTGGCGGCTAATGCCTGATCGACATCTGCGATCAGATCATCAATATGTTCAATACCGATGGAAAGACGGATCATTCCCGGATCGACACCGGCCGATTTCTGCTGCTCTTCGGTCAGTTGCCGGTGGGTGGTGCTGGCGGGATGGAGCACCCCGGAGCGGGCGTCGGCGACGTGGATGACCAGTGCGATCAATTGGCACGCCTCCATAAATTTTTTCCCGGCCGCTTGTCCCCCTTTGATTTCGAAAGTCATGACACCACTACAGCCCTGAGGTAAGTATCTGCAGGCGAGGGAGTAGCTGGGGTGACTCTTCAGCGCCGGATAGTTCACTTTAGCAACAGCGGGATGGTGCTCCAGATGCTCTGCCAGCGCTTTTGCATTAAAACTGTGGCGTTCCATCCGCAGCGGCAATGTCGTCAGTCCATGATGAATCAGAAAACTGTTCTGTGGCGCCGGACAGCAGCCGATATCGCGCATATACTGAACCCGTGCTTTAACAATGTAGGCGGTAGAACCAAACTTCTCAACATATTTCAGGCCGTGGTAGCTGGGATCTTCCTCGGTCATTTCGGGAAACTTGCCGTTCTCCCAGTTGAATTTTCCACCATCCACAATGACCCCGCCGAGGCTGGTTGCATGTCCATCGAAATATTTCGTCGTCGAATGGACAACGATATCGGCCCCCAGTTTCAGAGGCTGACACAGGCAGGGTGTCGCAAAAGTATTATCAATAATCAGCGGAACCGCCATTTTTTTTGCCAGGGCGGAAAATTTTTCAAAATCGAGAACATTCAAGTTGGGATTGCCAATGGTTTCGGCATAGACGCAGCGCGTTTCAGGACGAAAAGCTTTTTCCAGCTCAGCAAGATCGGCTTCCGGGTCGACAAACGTCACCTCAATCCCCATCTTGGGGAATGTATTGGCAAACAGGGAATATGTGCCGCCATATAATGTACTGGCGGCAACGATATGTTGTCCCGCCTGACAGATATTGAGGATTGCACCGGTGATTGCCGCCTGCCCCGAAGATGTTGCCAGGGCACCGCTACCGCCTTCCATCAGCGCGATCTTCTCTTCCAGTGCCGCTGTGGTCGGATTGCTGATGCGGCTGTACATATGATCGTCAGCGTCGAGGTCAAACAGTTTTGCCACATGCTCGGCACTGTCGTATTTGTAAGTTGTGCTCTGGCAGATTGCCGGGATGCGTGGTTCGGTCGGTTTGGGTTGGTAGCCTCCCTGAACGGCCTGCGTCTCAATTTTCCAGTTGTTTGTCATAACTAAAATCTCCATCTAGGTTCGTCTTGTCAGGAGATTCTAACAAATTTTATCCGCTTTTGCTGGAAATAATACATAAATTACTAGGACAGGAAGAAATCTGATAAAATCGAGCGCAGAAAAATAGAGTGTCGAGGCTGTTTAAATATCAGATGTTATCCTGTTGATCCTGTCCAGTCGTTTTAGTTTTATGTTTTGACTTTATTTAACATGCTAGCCTGTCTCAATCTGAATCGAGGAGATTTGTCTC
>CAZQFI010000320.1:0-5992 GCA_964592545.1 uncultured Geobacteraceae bacterium | reverse complement strand
ATAACCTTCCACCCCGGCCGCCTTGGCCTGCTCGACAAATTCCTTACCGCTGTAAGCCGTCAGTAGCAGAATGCTCCCCGCCAATTTTTCTTCCTTGATCAGCTGGGCCGCCTTTAACCCGTCAATCAGCGGCATTTTGATATCGAGAAGAACCAAATTAGGAGAATGGGTACGGCAGAGATCGAGGGCATCGAAACCATCAGCCGCTTCACCGACAACATCGTAGCCGGCACCGACCAGTATTTCGTACATATTCAGCCGGGTGATCGGCTCATCATCTGCTATGACAATCTTATACGCCATTATTCTTCCCGGGAAAAAGCAAGCTTCAATCTGTCGAGGCCCGTCTTATCGACAGCACTGGTTCTGATAATGTCCTTCACTCCGGCACGGCGGAGAAATTCTTCAGCCCGTTCGGGGCAGCCCGACTCTTTATCTGTTTTTGTAACGATACCAACAACTCTCTTGTTAAACATCGACGCAAAACCGGGAGAAAACGAACTGGTTGTCCCCGTGGCATCCTGAACCAGAGCGACAATCTGACAATTTGTCGATGACGTCAACAGCGCCGGCAAAAGACGGCGATTCTCGAGGAATTCCCCCGGAGAATCAACAAATATTCCATCAAACACAATGGCCTGGGTCTTCCGGTAAACAACCTCGTGGCCCTGAAGACTCTGAATCAGAGACGTTTTTCCACTGCCGGTTTTTCCGACCAAAAGAACCTTTTTCACAGCCATCCAGCTACGAACGGGTCATCTCGGTGATCGCAAAATGGAGGACGGTCTCGAACATCTCCAACACATTGGAGATCGCCGCCTCAACACTGGCAACATCACCCACCAGAACGACTGCGCCACCGAAACGATCCAGAAAACCGATCTCGATATCTGCCGCCTTGGTTGCGACATCGGCGGCGATAATTGCCGCCTCACCGGGAGTGATGGTCAAAATACCAATAGCTCCCGTTGTCCCTTCATCAAGCCCCAAACTCTGACAAATCGACTTTTGCGGATTCGCAATCAGGTGTGCCAGCGTCAGCTGTTTGCCCGGCACATATTCCTGGATCATCCGTTGTTTTTCTTCAATCACAAAACCAGCCTTGTCGGTTTGATAAAAGGGCCGTCTTCACGAAAAAATGCCTGCAAGAATTGTCAATTTCCATGCAAGCATTCCGCGCCTTGACCATACGTCGTTGCATGATCGTCTCTGTCAGATAATAAACTATCTGACCAAATTTTATAGGGTTACTTTTATTTTTTTCAACGGAAGTTCCCCCCTGCTTTTGCAGGGGGGAAGCCATCACCATCCGATCATCTATTAACTGTAACGATAAGGAACGCCTGCTTGCTCCATGACCTTTGAGTAGAGTTTGAAAATCTCGACAACCTTCTTGGCGCGTGGGCTGATGGAACCCATTTCATCCCAGAAACTTTCGGCATCCTTGACAACCTTGTCCCACTCGTGGGCCGGGATCGTTGTCAGTTCCATTTTCTTCCCTTCGACCCGCAGCTTCGCTTCACCACCCCAGTACCAAACCTGGCGATAATAGTGAGAACTGTCCATCGACAACTTGAAGAGTTCCTGCAGATGTGGCGGAACCTTTGCCCAGCTCTTGCTGTTGGCAAAGTAGGACCCGAACCACGCACCGGTAACGTTGTTCAACAGTGCGTAATTACAAACGTCGGCCCAACCAACTTCGTAGGCTTCGGTAAATCCGCACCATGCGACACCATCCAGCTCACCGGTTTGCATGGCAACCTCAACATCATCATAAGGAAGGGTGACAGGAATCAGACCATAACGGGACAGGAACTTACCGGCGGTCGGAACACCATAGACCCGCTTCCCTTTCAAGTCAGCCAGGCTGCGGATCGGCTCTTTGGTGAAAATATGCAATGGATCCCATGCGCCGGCGCTGAGCCACTCAACACCACGAACCTCATCATAGGCCTCTTTCCAGATTTCGTTCAGACCGTAGTACTTGAACAGAACCGGAACATCGAGGCTGTAACGGGTGGCAAAGGGGAAATACCCACCAAAAACATTGATATCAACTGGCGATGCCATCGTTGCGTCGTCGCTCTGAACAGCATCAATCATCCCGTTCTGCATCGCACGGAACAACTCACCGGTCGCAACCAGCTGGTCGGCATAATAGAGCTCAATTTCCATCTGACCATGGGCTGCTTTGTTAAAAGCTTCAATCTGTGGCTTGATAACATGGGCGCCGAGTGCCGCGCCCGAATAAGTTTGCAAACGCCACTTAATCGGATTGGAAGCAGAGTAGACATACGGCGCACTGAAAACAGTCGATGCTGCAACAGCTCCCGTTGTTGCGATGCCTGCCTTCTTGATAAAGTCTCGCCGGCTGTTCTTGGGCTCTTCCGGAGTCTCGGTTTTTGTTACGATTTTTTCGTCTTTCATCGGTTGCCTCCTCTGCTTGCGGTTAAAAAAGATGTCCAGACATATCAATCAATGCAAAGATCCAAATCTATTTTGCATAGATGTAATCGGGTAACCAAAGGGTGATCTGTGGAAAAATCATAATCAGGATCAGAGAAAAGACCATGATCAGAACAAACGGAATGATAGATCGATAAATATCGGGCAAAGTAATTTCCGGGGGTGCCATCGCCCGCATCAGGAACAAGTTGTAACCGAAAGGTGGCGTCATGTAGGCAATCTGACAGGTAATGGTGTAGAGAACACCGTACCAGATCGGATTGAAGCCCAGATGAATAATCAACGGAACATAAAGGGGAGCCACGATAACCAGCATTGCGGTATCGTCAAGAAACATCCCCATAATAATGTAGGAGAGCTGCATCATCACCAGCACTTGCCACGGGCTCAAATGCCAGGTGGTGATAAAGAGCGATTCAATCGCCCGGACAGCACCGATCCCGTCAAAAACCGCGCCAAAAGAGAGAGCCGCCAGGATAACCCACATGAACATACAGGAGATACCGAGGGTCTTGCGAACCGACTCCTCAATAACCTTACGGGTAAAACATCCCTTGGAGATAGCGGCAATCGTTGCAGCAGTGGCGCCAACCGCCGAGCTTTCGACCAGGCTGGTGATCCCCATCAGGAACAGACCGGTCATGAAGAAGAAGATCAGGAACGGGATAATCCCGGCTCTCAAATACCTGAGCTTCTCTTTGAACGGCATGTCCAGCTCTTCTTTACTGACAACCGGAGCCAGTTCGGGCTGCATTTTGCACCTGATAACAATGTAGATGGCAAAAAATGCCGCCATCATCAGACCGGGGAAAACCCCTGCCAGCCACAGACGACCCACCGGCTGACGGGCGATCATCCCGTAGAGAACCAGAACAACGCTTGGGGGGACCAGAATCCCCAGAGAACTTCCGGCCTGAACAACCCCGGTGATCATCACTTTGTCATAACCCCGGCGGAGCATCTCGGGCAGTGCGATTGTTGCACCAATGGCCATCCCGGCGACACTCAGTCCATTCATCGCCGAAATAACCACCATCAGACCAATCGTACCAACCGCCAAACCACCGTTTATTCGGCCGAACCAGACGTGGAACATCGTGTAGAGGTCATCAGCAATCCCCGATTCTGAGAGGACATACCCCATATAAACAAATAGCGGCAGGGTCAGCATCGGGTACCAGTTAAACAGCTTGAATGCTGCATTAAACGGCATCTCGATGGCACCGTTGCCGTAGAGCAACAACGCCGCAGCAGCGGAAACAAAACCAATGGCAGCAAAAACCCGCTGTCCTGTCAGCATCAGGAGCAGCATTCCTCCAAACATTGTCAGGGCAATTAATTCATAACTCATGAGATTTTAATTCCTCTAGCAGCAGCAATGTCTTTAAACAGAACAGAAATGGATTCCAAAATCATCAGCACAATCCCCGCAACCATGATGATTTTGATTGGAATCATCGACGGATTCCACTGTGAGAAATTCCGCTGACCGTATTCGATGGCGTACATGGTGCTGGAAACAGAACCGAAAAGCAGGACGAGAAGATAGAACAAAAGAAAGAACGTTGTGACAACATCAACTTTTGCCCGAGTTTTTTCAGAGAGGTGATCGTAGATCAGATCCATCCGCACGTGCTCGCGCAAAATCATCGAATAGGCGCCGCCGGCGATGTAGTAGGCTGTAATCATGAACTGCGCCATCTCAACAGTCCATGAAAGTGGCATATGGAGAATATTCCGGGTAATTGATCCCAGCAGCAGGCAGCCGATCATCGCAAAGATTAAATACATTGTTGCCCGCCCCACCTTGATGGAAATGGCATCAACATATTTGACATATAGGACAATTATTTTTGGCATCTTTCCTTCTCTACCTCCCGTTTGCAGCTCCAGTCAGGCTCCTAAAACAAAAAAATGCCTGCAAGAGAAAATCGGTTTCTCCATACAAGCATCATTGCCGTATCACCCGCCGTTGAGTGACAAGTACCCAGTTGTATTCTTGCAGTCCGTATAACATAGTTTGTTTTTTATTGCAAAGATCTTTTTCCGCTCAGCCATCAGAATCTCCACAGTTTACAAGCCCCCGGACCCGACCTCCAAAAACAAATTAACACGCAAACAATGACCAATCAAGCGTATATTTTGACTATTTAGGCAAAAATATGTATAAATAACCTACCATCCGGGAATGACCACCGATAAAAACGCCCGGAAATTTAGGCAGATATCGTATTTTTGTTATTGCGATGTTCTATAATCATGTTCTATTTTCAAAAGACATCTTTTTGTCAATCTCAATTGGACTTGGCCGGTCAATTGCCAAGAACTGCTAAAAAATAGTGGGGCCAAAAATGGCAATTCTCGCAATTGATCAAAGTACATCAAGCACATCGGCCTTCCGTGTTGATCATTCGGGGTCCGGCCGGATCCTCAAAATCCTCAAGCATCAACAATTCTATCCGGCAGCCGGGTGGGTGGAGCACGACCCTGACGAATTGATCCAAAACATTCTGAACTGTATTGAGGAATGTGACGATATTGATGCGATTGGCTTCGATAATCAGGGAGAAAGCTGTCTGGCATGGGATGCCGACTCCAAACAGGCCATATCCCCTGTCATTGTCTGGCAGGACAACCGCACCAGCACCACCATCGAGAGGCTTAAAAAAGAGAATCTCGAAGCAATTGTTCTCGAAAGGGCCGGGCTCCCCCTCGACTCCTACTTCTCCGCAACCAAAATGGCCTGGATCCTCAGCCACATCCCCGAAGCCAACCAGCTTCTCCAAAAGGGAAAATTGCGGTTGGGAACGACCGATGCTTTTTTTCTCGACCGCCTCACCGGCCATTTTGTGACCGATATCAGCACCGCGTCGCGAACATCGCTGATGAACCTGAAAACCGGGCAGTGGGATGATGAACTGTGCCGAATATTTGGGGTCCCAAAAGAGGCACTCCCCCGTATTGTTGCAACAACGGGTCACTTCGGCACCATCCATTCACAGGGTCGGGAGATCCCCGTCACAGCGAGCATAGTCGATCAGCAGGCTGCCCTTTACGGCCATTGTTGTGAAAATCGGGGCGACACAAAAATTACCTTTGGAACCGGAGCCTTTGCCCTGATGGTCACCGGAAACTCGCCCCATCAGGCACCTGAACTTGGACTGCTCCCGACAGTTGCGTGGCAATTTGAAAACCACAAGCCGGTCTACGCCCTTGATGGCGGGGTCTACTCTGCCGGCGCAGCAATCAACTGGGCAAAATCGCTCGGACTGTTTGAAAAGTATGACCAGATTCAGCAATTTGGAAAGAGCAGTGCCATTGAAAAAGAACTGGTCTTTGTCCCGGCACTTTCGGGGCTGGGATGCCCTTACTGGGATAGAACCGCTGCCGGGCTGTGGATTGGTCTCTCCCTAGACACCCAACCCATCGACCTGATGCAATCGATACTCGAAGGAATTGTCTTCAGAGCCGCTGAAGTTATCGACACAATGGACAGTATCATTTCAATAGAGAGTGATATCTCGAT
>CAZQFI010000319.1:0-3602 GCA_964592545.1 uncultured Geobacteraceae bacterium | reverse complement strand
ATGCAAACATTTAAAACAAAACAGGGTCAAAGACTTTTTACTTCGAGTGGCCATGCTTCTATGGGCTTCGGGCTTCCTGGTGTTATCGGCTGACTCTTTAGAACTTGCCGAATTCGTCATCATCCAATGCGATTGCCTGCTGTGGATTTGCTGTCATATCTCCCCAGCTATCGGTCGCCGGTGCGGCTGGTGCCGGTGCTGGTGGTGCGGGTCTGGCAGGCGCGGCTGGGGCCTGGTAACTCATCTGTTGATGACTTTGCCCTTTCAAGCGGAAGCGCTTAAGCATATTGAGAAGCTCAGCTGCCTGGCTTGACAGCTCTTCTGCCGCTGCGGCACTTTCTTCCGCCGTTGCCGTGTTCTGCTGGATCGCCTGATCGATCTGCCCCAGACCTTCGTTGATCTGACCGATACCGGAAGCCTGTTCATTGGACGCCGCTGCGATCTCTTCCGCAAGGTCTGAAACCTTCGATACTCCACCAAAGATTGTTTCGAGGGACTCGGCGGTCATATTGGCAATCTGCGAACCATTATTGGTCTTTTCGACCGAGCCTTCGATCAGTTCGGCTGTTTCACTGGCCGCCTTTGCACTACGTGCGGCCAGATTCCGGACTTCTTCGGCAACCACGGCGAACCCTTTACCGTGCTGTCCGGCACGAGCCGCTTCAACGGCGGCATTGAGGGCCAGCAGGTTGGTCTGGAAGGCGATCTCATCAATCACCTTGATGATCTTGTTAATGCTCTGGCCCGCTTCACTGATCTCGGTCATCGCAGAAACCATCTGCTCCATCCGTGCTTTCCCCTCTTCGGTTGCCTGTTTGGCTTCACTTGAGAGGATGTTGACCTGATTGGCGTTGTCGGCATTATGTTTGGTCTGACTCGACAACTCACTCAGGGACGCAGAGATCTCTTCAAGTGAGGCTGCCGACTCGGTTGCGCTTTGTGACAACGATTGGGAGAAGTCGCTGACGCTGCTACTGTTGGCCGAAATCTGCTGGCCGGCATTCTGGATTGCTGCCATGACCTCATTCAGGTCATTCTCCAGTTTATTGAATGCTCCGCGGATCTCAACCTGGGTATCCCGCGGCACAAGATTCATGTTCAGGTCGCCACTTGCCAGTTTCTGCAGGGTGCCGATAACTTCGTGCTGCATGTTGTCGGCAAAATTATCCATCGCGGCGGCCATCTGACCAATCTCATCACTTTGCCCCAGGTTCAATCGACCGGAGAGGTGTCCTTTTTCGATCTCCTCAATCATGTGAACCGTTTTCTTCATCGGGTTGGCAATTGAGCGTGCGAGGAAAAACGCGAGAATCAGCGAAATGAAAATAGTAAACACCACGATTGAGACGACAGTATAAAAAGCTTTATTGATCATCACTGCCAGATCATCGATATAGACACCACAGCCGACGATCCAGTTCCAGGTTTTGTTCCTTTTGACGAAGGAGAGCTTTGGCTGGGGTTTGTCCTTGCCCGGTTTTGCCCACATGTAGTCGACAAAACCCTCACCGGTCTGTTCCGTCGCTTTGACCATCTCGACAAACAGATGTTTGCCGTTTGGATCGGCTGAACCCGACAGATCTTTCCCATCAAGTGCCGGTTTGATCGGGTGCATGATCATTTTCGGGTGGGTGTCATTGATCCAGAAGTAGAGTGTTCCGTTTGCGAGACGCAGGTCTTTAATCGTCGACTTGGCGAGATTTTGCGCCTCCTCGGTTGACAGCTTTCCTTCACTGGCCAGCTTGCTGTAATGATCGATAATTCCGGCCGCCGTCCCCGTAGCCGCCTGAAGTTTCATCTTGGCTGCCGTGTAGATCTGATCCCGGTAGCCGGTATAGATCCAGCTGATCCCGAGGGTAAAAATGAGGATAACCAGGACAATGACAAAGTAAATTTTGGTGCTGATTTTCATGTTGCTGAGCCGCATTTATCGCTCCTTCAAATGAATCCAACGATCGATTGGATCTTAAAGTGTGGGTGGTAAAAACCTTGGTAACTCCCGATAAATTCATGTGCGAGATATTGGTTGTCCCCCTCCTCGGAACACATGAATTATGTATGCTGATTATGATATTAATGATTTCATATTGTCAACAATTAATTTGAAATTAATAATATTTGTCGGAGGATAAAAAAAGGGCCCGCGATTTTTAAAATCGGGGGCCCTGAAGTCTGAAATGTCTGTTTGATTATTTATTCGACGGTGACGTCGGCGTTTTCCATAATCAGATCGTATTTATAGCCGTAACCAAAGTCTTTATCGACGGTGAGAACGCCGGTGACCAGAACGGTATCGCCAATAGTGACATCAACGTGACTGGTGACCGTCAGGTCGTGGTTGCCGGTTTTCAGATCGCCACTACCATCCTGCAGGTGCAGCCAGTTGGTTCCCATGATCTGCGGGCTGAATTTGACAACTTTGCCTCTCAGGATAACGGTTTTCCCTGAGAGATCCGCCTTGCCAGCATAAATTTCAGCAATCGTCATTCCACCATCGGCCTTTTTGATTGCCGTCAGATCGACACTCTCGGGTGCCTTTGACCCATTGATCGACGGATGACCGGCAGGGATCTGCATCTCGCCGCCACCCATGGCAGCGCCCATTGCTGATGAGTGAGCCATGGTCGGGCTGCTGGCATTCAGAACCGATTCGACAAAGTAGACAACCTCAAAATCGCGATTCAGCGTCTGGCTGTGATAGTTGTGCATGGCCATCCCCTCGGGAACCATCACTTCGTCACCGACGGCAACTTTAAATTCGGGGGCGGCAGCCCAGATTTTCTCACTGCCATTATCGACGTAAACGTAGGTATAGCCACCGGCATTCATCGTTTCAACAACGGTTCCCGATGTGCCTGCCGGAACCGGGGCTTCGGCCGGGGTTGGGTTGGGGATCGCTGCCGGTTTTTCTTCAGTGACTGCGGCTTTTTTAGGTTCCGGTGCCGGTTCGTTCTGGTTACAGGCCACCAGCGGAAAGACCAGGAATGCAACGGCAATGATTGTCGTCAGTTTTTTCACTTTTTATCCTCCATGTTATCGGGATGTTTTATTGAAATTGTTAAAAAGTTTCACACGCTTAATTTTATTGGCAAAAGATACCATAGCCTCAGAATGGCGAACAAGGGCAATGGCGCGGGATTTAAATTTCTGTGGTAATGCACAGATTGCGTCCGTACAGATGTGACATCGCGTTAATTCGTTGGGCAAGTTCTGCTGTGGTGTCCTGCGGCAGGAACCGCCACTGCCAGTTGCCGATTGCTTCTCCGGGGATGTTCATCCGCCCATCTTCTCCAAGGGACAAAAAGTCCTGAAGGGGGATGATGGCCAGGTTCGCGACACTGGAGAGGGCCGTTTCGATCAGTGGCCACGGCATCTCATTGCAGGGGTTATGCAGATAGTCTCGAACTTGCTGTTTTGCCGCATCATCAAGGCTGTCCCACCAGCCAAGTGACGTATTGTTGTCGTGGGTTCCGGTGTAGATAACCGAATTTTCGACGTGATTTGCAGGAAGGTAGGGATTGTCAGGTCCTGAATCGAAGGCGAACTGGAGTATTTTCATCCCCGGAAAATGAAACCGGTCCCGCAACTGTTCGACATCGGGG